>JBJTFY010000146.1:0-2596 GCA_046093625.1 Actinomycetota bacterium | reverse complement strand
GCGCGCGGCGTTGCGGGCCCTCGGCGTCGACGTCTCGGGCGTCGACCCCGCGGCGTTCACGTCGGTGGTGCTCGGGCACGGCAACCCGTCGGTGATCGCACGCTGCAACGGATGGTCGACGGCTGTGGAGCACCGGCGCACGTGATTCCCCTCGTCGGACTGGCGCGCGCCTTCCGAGCCATCAGCATCGGCGCCGCCGGCGAGAGTGGTCGTCGGGTGCACCGTGCCATGACCTCGTTTCCCGACATGGTGGGCGGACCGGCCCGAGACGTCACGTTGTTGATGCGTGGCATACCCGGGCTGATGGCCAAGGACGGAGCGGAGGGGGTCTTCGCGGCGGCATTACCCGACGGTCGTGCGGTGGCGTTGAAGGTGGCCGACGGGGCGAACCGACCGCGACCGCCGCTGATGCGCGCGGCGTTGCGGGCCCTCGGCGTCGACGTCTCGGGCGTCGACCCCGCGGCGTTCACGTCGGTGGTGCTCGGGCACGGCAAGCCCGTGGGCGAGGTGCGTATTGTCGGGGAACTGGCGCGCTTGGCGGGCCGCGGCTGATCGAGGGGGACATGGCAGGAATTCCGTTCGTGGGTCCGATCGATCCGTTGCGCTACGCCGAAGTCGATCAGGTGAGCGCCCGCGTTCGTCGCGTCATCGCACGCAACCCGTCGAAGTTCACCTTCACCGGTACCGGCACGTACATCGTCGCGGGGGCCTCGGGTGACGCGGCGGTGATCGATCCCGGTCCCGACCTTCCCGAGCATCGCGAGGCGTTGGTGCGCGCCGTCGACGATCTGAAGGTGAGAGCCATCGTGGTGACCCACTGTCACAGTGACCATGTGGGTTTGGCGGCGTGGTTGCGCGAGCAGACCGGAGCGCCCACCGTGGCCTGGAAGCCTCACGGTGACGTGGGCTTGCTCGACAACGAGGACGACATCAAGGTGATGGAGGATCTGAAGCCACCGCCCAAGTCGGCCGAGGAGATCGAGAAGGAGCGCGAGATCGCGCGCGCGGCCGGTCTCGATCCCGACGACATGGAGATGCGCGAGTCGGTCGACACCGATTTCGACCCCGACGTGCGGGTGAACGACGGCGAAGTCGCGGCCCACGGGGACGGTTGGACGTTGACCGCGGTTCACACACCGGGCCACACGTCCAATCACATGTGCGTCTGTCTCGAGGAAGAGCAGGCGCTCTTCACCGGCGATCACGTGATGGGTTGGAGCACGACGGTGGTGTCGCCACCGGACGGCGACATGCGGGACTATTTGGAGTCGTTGGACAAGGTGCGTCGCCGCGGTGACCGCGTGTTGTGGCCCACTCACGGTGCACCGGTGACGAACCCCGGTCCGTTCCTCGACGCCTATTACGAGCATCGACTGTCGCGGGAGGCCCAGGTGCTGGCCGCGGTCGGTGCGGGCTTGAACACGGTGGCGCCGATGGTTCGACACATGTACGCCGCGGTGGTGCCCGAACTTCACATTCCGGCCGCACGCAGTGTGCTCGCCCATCTCACCCAGCTGGCCGCCGAGGGGCGCCTGTTGGTGCGTGGGGGAGGGCCGGCGCGTCTGTCGAGCACGTACGACCTGCCGACTCGCTGAGCCCAACTAGTTACCGCTAAGGTGACACTTTATGGACGTCCATCGTACCCCTGACTCCGCGTACGCCGCGGTACCCGATTTCGATTTTCCGGTCGTCTACACCGACGTGACGGCCCATGACGGCACGAAGTTGCGCGTGGCCCACGTGGATGCCGGGCCGAAGAGCGCCAGCGACACCGTCTTGTGCATGCACGGCGAGCCGTCGTGGAGCTTCCTGTATCGCAAGATGATTCCGGTGTTGGTGGGTGCCGGTCACCGCGTGGTGGCCCCGGACCTGGTGGGGTTCGGCCGGAGTGACAAGCCCGCGCTCACCTCCGACTACACCTACGAACGCCACGTCGACTGGATGAGTCAGTGGTTGGTGGCCAACGATCTTCGCAACCTCACCCTGGTGTGCCAAGACTGGGGCAGCCTCGTGGGTCTGCGCCTCGTGACGGCATTCCCCGATCGATTCGATCGCGTGGTGTTGGGCAACGGTGGACTGCCCACCGGTGACCCCGAGCCCAACGCCGCGTTCAAGGCCTGGCGCGAGTTCAGCCAATCGACACCGGTGTTCGAGACGTCGAAGATCATCCAGGGCGGTTGCGCCGTGAAGCCTCTGGCGCCCGAGGTGCTGGCCGCGTACGACGCTCCGTACCCGGACGAGTCGTACAAGGCGGGCGCGCGCATCTTCCCCACGTTGGTGCCGGCTTCGCTCGATTACCCCTCGTCCAAGGAGAACCTGGCCGCGTGGGAGGTTCTGAAGACGTGGACCAAGCCGTTCCATTGCGCGTTCAGCGACAGTGACCCGGTGACCAAGAACGGTGAGTGGGCGTTCCGCAAGAACATTCCCGGTTGCGAGACATCGGCTCACGTCACCATCGTCGGCGGCGGTCACTTCCTGCAGGAGGACCGTGGCGAAGAGTTGGCGGCGTTCGTCAACAGCACCATCGCCTGACGCTGGCGTGGGCGGGGGGGGGACGGTAGGGGGTTGGGGACGAGAGGCGCCCCGAGAGCCCCGG
>JBJTFY010000145.1:0-9279 GCA_046093625.1 Actinomycetota bacterium | reverse complement strand
CCTGTGCTTCCTGACCGACATGGACACCTTCGCCACCTTCAACGAGGCGTACGTGAAGGGTTTCGATGGTGCTCGTCCGGCGCGCTCGACGATCGGCGTGGCGGCATTGCCCTTCGGGGGGTCCGTCGAGATCGAGGCCTGGGCCTACAAGCCCCTTGCCGTCAAGAAGTCGCCGGCCAAGAAGTCGCCGGCCCGTCGGACCGCGAAGTAGTTTCGAGTCATGCCCGGAGCAGTCATTCTGATCATCGCCTTGTTGGCGTTTCCCGTCGTGGTCGGTCTGTCGATGGCCGGGTTGGCGGGCCTCCTGGGCCATCTGCTCTGGAAAGACGGCGAGATCCGTCACGAGGGCAGCGAACTTCTCGACCTCAACAACTGACCGGCGCGCGTCCGTGGGGCGCGATCGTCGCTGGCAGAATGTTTGACGTGCACACCCCCGACGCCGAGATGGCACGTCTCGCGAGCCACGCCTTGCGGTACTCGATCGAACGCATCCGCATGGACCCACCACCCCTCGACGCCCCGATGCCGTACGACCAGATGTGGGCCACGGTGGGCGAAACGATCACGCCGGAGGGGATCGGAGGAGCCGAAGCCCTGCGCATCTACACCGAGGTTCTGGCGCCATCGTGCATCTCGGTCGATCACCCCAAGTTTCTCTCCTTCGGTCCCGGCGCTCCGACCGAGGCGTCGGTGATCTTCGACATGGTGGTGTCGGCGGCCGGCATCTACACGGGGTCATGGCTCGAAGGCGCCGGGGCGGTCTACGCCGAGAACCAGACGATTCGCTGGATCGCCGACCTGGCGGGATTCCCGGAGTCGGCCGGCGGTGTGTTCGTCAGCGGCGGGACCGCGGGCAACCTGTCGGCGCTCATCGCGGCGCGTCATCGGTGGCGCGAGCGCGCGACGGGCGCTCACGATCGCACTCGCGGGTTGATGGTCGCCTCCAGCGGCGCGCACTCGTCGGTCAAGCAGGCCGCGCGCGCCATGGACGCCGACATCGTGGTGGTGCCCGCCGATGCCTCCGGTCGCCTCACCCGCTCGGCGGTCGAGACCACGGTTGCCGAACTGTCAGCCGACGATCGTGCGCGACTCTTCGCCGTGGTGGCGACATCGGGGACCACCAACCTCGGTGTCATCGACGACTTGGCGGCGGTCGCCGACGTGGCGACGGCACATGAGGTGTGGTTCCACGTCGACGGCGCTTATGGTGCCGCCGCATTGTGTGCACCGAGCGTTCGTCACCTTTTCGACGGCATCGAGCGGGCCGACAGCTTCATCGTCGATCCACACAAGTGGTTGTTCGGCCCTTACGACAGTTGTGCGCTGGTGTACCGCAACGTTCACGACGGTCGTCGCGCGCACACGCAGCATGCCGAATACCTCGACGTTCTGCACGGTGAACAGGACGACACCAAGCCGTGGCTCGAGATGAACCCTGCCGACGTGGCGCATCACCTGTCGCGTCGGGCCCGGGGTTTGCCGTTGTGGTTCAGCCTCGCGATGCACGGCAGCGACGCTTACTCCAAAGCAATGGAGAAGACCCTCGAAGTCACGCGCGCGGGGGCCGAGGAGATCCGTCGTCGTCCGTATCTCGAGTTGCTGCTCGAGCCGGACCTGAGCATCCTCGTGTTCCGACGCCGCGGATGGGAGCCCGCGAGCTACCAACGATGGAGTGACTCCCAGTTGTTCGGCGGCGAATCCTTCGTGGTTCCGAGTTCGTGGAACGGAGAGTCCGTGTTGCGGTTCTGCATCGTCAACCCACGTACGACGGTTCGCCATCTCGTCGAGATACTCGACTCGCTGCAGGAGGATCCCGCATGAACACCGTCGATCTGCTCGTTCGCAACGCGCTCCACATCGCCACCGTCGACGCCGGACGGCGCGAGATCGCCGGAGGATGGGTCGCGGTCGACCAAGGTCGCATCGCGGCCATCGGTGCGTCGCACGACCCGGCACCGCCCGCCCGCGAGGTGATCGACGCCACCGATTGCCTGGTGACACCCGGACTCGTCAACACTCATCACCACATCTACCAAAACCTCACCCGGGCGTTTCCGCCCATGACCGACAAGCCGTTGTTCGGTTGGCTGCAGTCGCTCTACCCGCTGTGGCGAGCCATCGACGAGGAAGCCGTACACGTGAGTGCGTTCGTCGGTTTGGCCGAGTTGGCGCTTTCCGGCTGCACCACGAGCACCGACCACCTGTACCTGCACCCGCACGGCGCGGGCGACCTGCTCACCGCCGAGATCGACGCGGCCCGGGAGTTGGGCGTTCGTTTCCATCCCACGCGGGGGTCGATGTCGTTGAGCCAGAAGGACGGCGGTCTTCCGCCCGACGACGTGGTGGCCGACGACGACGAGATTCTTGCGGCCAGCGAAGAAGCGGTGAAGCGGCACCACGATCGTTCGTTCGGTGCGATGACGCGAGTCGCGCTCGCGCCGTGTTCGCCGTTCAGCGTGACCGAGCGGTTGATGGTGCGTTCGGCGGAATTGGCCGAGAAGTTGGACGTGCGACTGCACACTCACTTCGCCGAGAACGCCGAGGACGACGATTTCTCGATCGCCACCTTCGGTTGTCGACCGATGGAGTACCTCGAACGCACGGGTTGGTGCAGCGACCGCACGTGGGTCGCTCACTGCGTGATGCCGAACCACGACGAGGTGCATCGCTTGGGCGCGGCGGGCATCGGTGTCGCGCACTGCCCGAGTTCGAATCTGATCCTGGCCTCGGGTATCTCGCCGGTGGTCGACTTGCGCGCGGCCGGAGCCAAGGTGGGCCTCGGTGTCGACGGTTCGTCGTCGGCGGATTCGGCGTCGATGTGGTTGGAGGCACGCCAGGCGATGTTGCTGGCCAAACTGCGCAACGGAGCGCACGCGGGCACCGCGCGCATGGCATTGGAGGTGGCCACCATCGGTGGTGCGGGCTGTCTGGGTCGCGAGGGAGAGATCGGCGAGTTGAGCGTGGGTGCCGTGGCCGACATCGCGGTGTGGGCGCTCACCGGACCGTCGTTCGCCGGCGCCATCGCCGACCCGGTCGAGGCCTGGCTTCGGTGTGGGCCGACGGGGGCGAAGCACACGATCGTGAACGGACGAGTGGTGGTTCGCGACGGGAACATCACACATCCGGCGCTCGACGAGATGCTCACGAGTCACGCGCGCATCAGCCGTCGTATCCAGAAACTCGACGATGCCCGCTGAGTTGGGGCGGCCCGCCGCCGTGCTGTTCGACATGGACGGCACCATCGTCGACACCGAGCCCTACTGGATCGCCAGCGAGTTCGAGGTGGTCGAGATGCACGGTGGCTCGTGGTCGATCGAACACGCCAAGGCCGTGGTCGGTTTCGATTTGCTGGACGCGGCGCGGTACATCGCCCACAACGGGAACATCGACCTGGCGCCGCACGACATCGTCGAGATGTTGCTCGACCGTGTGGTCGCGCGTTTGCGTCAGGAGGTTCCGTGGCGACCGGGTGCTCGCGCGTTGTTGGCCGCGGTGGTGGACGCGGGGATTCCCACGGCCCTGGTGACCATGTCGTGGCGCCGATTCGCCGACGAGGTGGTGCGCTGTCTGCCCGACGGGAGTTTCACGGTGACGGTGGTGGGAGACGAGGTGCGTCAGGGCAAACCGCACCCCGAGCCGTACCTGCTGGCGGCGACGAAGCTCGGAGTGGATCCGGCGCGTTGCGTGGCCATCGAGGATTCACCCACGGGGGTGCGGTCGGCGTTGGCCGCGGGCTGCCGGGTGATCGCGGTGCCGCACGTGGTGCCGGTTCCCGACGAGCTCGACGTGGACGGTCGTCTCGTCAAGGTGTCGTCGCTCACCGACGTGACTCTCTGACTCTCCACCCGCGCGTTCTCGGTCGGAAAAGTGCCGGTTTTCGGCACTTAGGAATACCGAGAACGGCGGCTTTTACCGCTTGTCCCGTTGCCAATCCCACTTGATGGCATGCCGAAGATCACGATCAAGTCTCTGATCGAGCATTCCCGAGCCCCGCACCACATCTTGGTCCGTGATGAACTTCGCCAACTCGGGTTCTCCGCACGGTCGTGGCGCACCGCTCGCGACTCGGGGTTGATCCATGAAGTGCATCCTGGTGTTGCTGTCACGCCGGGCCGGGTCCTCGATCCTGTTGCCCGGATCGCGGCCGCGGTGGCCGCCGTGGGGGAAGGGGCGATGGCCAGTCACAAGTCCGCCGCCTTTCTCTGGGGCGCCGATGTGGACGGCGTCGAACCCATTGATGTTCTGCGCCCTGACCGACGCGCGGTGGTGCACCTCCAAAGCGTACGAATACACCGCCCATTCGACACGTTGGACCTACATGTTCAGGAGGTACACGGTGTCCAGGTCAGTAATCCCTTGCGGACCTTGCTCGACCTGGGGGCTGTCGATCGATGGGCCGTGGATCGGGCCCTGCAGACCTTCGTCATCAAAGGGTTGGTGACTCCACAGTCAGTGGACAATGCGTTGATGCGTCACAGCGAGCGTGGTCGTCATGGAATGGTGGCTCTCCGCACGGCACTTCACAGATTGGTACTCACCGAACGTCCGCCGGACTCGGTGCTCGAGGAGCAGATGGCTCGGCTCGCTCGACGTTTCGGATTACCCCCCATGCAGTTTCATGCTCGACTGGCTGGTTACGAGGTGGATTTTCTTGTCACGGGCACCCGTCTGTACATCGAATGCGAGGGCTGGACGTATCACGGACTCGACAAGGAACAATTCGAGTTCGATCGCATCCGCGCGGCGCAACTTTTGGCTAACGGATATGTCGGGCTGCGATTCACGTGGGCTCAGATCACGAGACGCCCCGAATTCGTGGCGCGTCAAATCACCGAGTCGCTGAAAACCTGGGTCGGAGCTCATCGATCTCGGTAGCCGCTGCGACCGAAAACCGTCACTTTTCCGACCGAGATCGTATGGAGGTCAGTGGCCCCAGCGGGACTGGCCGAATCGGTATCCGACGCTGCGCACCGTCTGGATGAGATTCGCGTGCTCCTCGCCCAGCTTGGCCCGCAAGCGTCGGATGTGCACGTCGACCGTGCGCGCGCCGCCGTAGTAGTCGTATCCCCACACGCGCGACAACAGGATCTCGCGGGTGAACACCTTGCCGGGGTTCTGGGTGAGGAACTTGAGCAACTCGTATTCCATGTACGTGAGGTCGAGTGGATGTCCGTCGATGGAGGCCTGGTAGGTCTCGAGGTTGAGAACCAATCCGCCGTAGTCGACCATGTCGGGTTTGGGTCCGACCGCGGAGTGCGCGAACACGTGGCGCAGGCGGGCCTCGAGTTCGCGGGGGTGGAACGGCAGCAGACAGAAGTCGTCGAACAACTCGTCACGCAACGTGAGTTCGTCGAGTTGCGCCCCAGTGACCAGCAACAGCAAGGGCACCATCGACGCGTCACGTTTGCGCAACGCCCGACACACCGCCCAGGCCCCCTCCAGATCCTGGTCGCCCGCGACGATCGCCCCGAGCCAACCCTCGGTGGGTTCGGCCTTGGTGACCGCCTCGGCCGATGCGTACGCCTTCCAGCGGTAGCCCGCCAGATCGAGCGTGCGCGCCAGTTCCGGCGACGGACTCTCGGGGAAGACGGCGATCAAGTCCATGGTCGTTCTCAGATGCTCTTCAGGTATCGCTGCAACTCGAACGGGGTCACCTGGGTCTTGTAGCCGCGCCACTCGGAGCGCTTGTTGCGGAGGAACCACTCGAAGATGTGTTCCCCCAGTGCTTCGTGCACGAGCGACGACGACTCCATCGCACGCAAGGCGTCCGACAGCGACTGGGGCAGTTGCTCGATGCCCAACTTCTGCAGAGCGTCATCGCCCATCTCGAAGAGGTTGGCGTCGGCCTCGGCCGGCAGTTCGTAGCCCTGTTCGATACCGCGCAACCCCGCGGCGAGGATCACCGAGAACGCGAGGTACGGGTTGCACGCGGGGTCGGGCGAGCGGTATTCGATCCGCGTCGCCGAGGGGTTCGCCCGCTTGGGCACCGGCACGCGGATGAGGCCGCTGCGGTTGTTGCGGGCCCACGACACGTGAACCGGAGCCTCGAAGCCGGGTACGAGGCGCTTGTAACTGTTGACGGTCTGGTTGGTGATCGCCGTTATCTCGCTGGCGTGGAACAGCAATCCGGCCATGAACTTCTTGGCGGTGTCCGACAGGTTGTAGGCATCGTCGGCGGCGTAGAAGGCGTTGCTGCTGGCGTCGTCGGTGCCGTTGTTGTTGAACAGCGACAGGTGCAGGTGCATGCCGCTTCCCTGGACGCCCTCGAGCGGCTTGGGCATGAACGTGGCGTGCACGCCCTGAGCCGCGGCCACCTCCTTGACCGCCAACCGGAACGTCATCACGCTGTCAGCCATGTTGAGCGCGTCGGTGTGGCGCAGGTCGATCTCGTGTTGTGACGGGGCGTCCTCGTGGAACGAGTACTCGACCGGGATGCTCATCGTCTCGAGGGTGCGGATGGTCTCCTTGCGCAGGTTGCCCGTGACGTCGGTGGTGGTCAGGTCGAAGAACGACGCCTCGTCGAGCGGACGCGGCGCACGCCCGTCCTCGGGAGGCGCAAAGTAGAAGAACTCGATGTCGGGCGCGATCAGGAAGTCGAGGCCGAGGGCCCGCGCCTTGTTGAGGTTGCGGCGCAGCACCTGACGAGGGTCGCCACTGAACGGCGAGCCATCGAGGTTGTGGATGTCGCAGAACACGCGGGCCTCGGGGGCGTCGCTGTCGGCCCAGGGAAGCATGACGAAGGTGTTGGCGTCGGGGATCGCCAGCACGTCGCTCTCCTGCACGCGGGAGAAGCCGTCGATCGAGGAGCCGTCGAAACTCATTCCGTCCTCGAGAGCGTTCTCGAGCTCGGCCGGGCTGATGGCGAAACTCTTGAGGTTGCCCAACACATCGGTGAACCACAGGCGGATCAGACGCACGCCACGTTCCTCGACCGTGCGGAGCACGTAATCACGCTGTTGCTGCAGCATGTTCATCCCTTCAGTCTGCCAATGGAACCCCGAAATGGCACGGGGCCGGAAACGGCGAGGGGGCCGGGTTGCCCCGACCCCCTCGTTGATTGACGTGCGGTCCGGGGACCGCCGGTTCGTCTCAGCCGCAGACCGTCTCGATGAGAAGGCGGGTGACGGTGTAGGGGTCCATGTTCGCGTTCGGACGACGATCCTCGGCGTAGCCACGGCCGGTCTTCTCGACCTGCCACGGGATACGGATCGACGCGCCGCGGTTGGACACGCCGTAGCTGAACTTGTTCCACGGAGCGGTCTCGTGCTTGCCGGTGAGGCGGCTCTCGATGTCGTGGCCGTAGTTCGTGACGTGCTCCATGACCTTCTTGCCGATGGCGTTGCACGCCGCGGTGATGGCCTTCATGTCCTTGTCGTTGCGCATGGCCTTGGTCGAGAAGTTCGTGTGCGCACCGGCGCCGTTCCAGTCGCCCTTCTGGGGCTTGGCGGCCAGCGAGATGACCACGTCGTAGTCCTCGGCGATGCGATGCAACAGCCAACGGGCGACGGTCAGGTGATCCGAGACGGTGAGCGCGTCGGCCGCGCCGATCTGGAACTCCCACTGACCGGGCATCACTTCGGCGTTGGTGCCTTCGATGAGCAAACCGGCGTCGAGGCAGGCCTGCGTGTGCTCTTCGATGATCTCACGACCGACGACACGACCGGCGCCGACACCGCAGTAGTACGGACCCTGCGGCTCGGGGAAGCCGTCCTTCGGGAAGCCGAGCGGGCTTCCGTCGAGGCGCATCATGGTGTACTCCTGCTCGATTCCGAAGATCATCTCGTCGGCAGCGAACTTCTTGGCGGCCTTGGCGCACGCGGCGCGGGTGTTGGTCGGGTGCGGCTTGTTCGACTGAGCCAACATGACCTCGCAAAGCACGAGGATGTTGTCGCCCCCGCGGATCGGGTCGGGGCAGGTAAAGACCGGTTGCAGAGCGCAGTCCGACTTGTCGCCGGGAGCCTGGTTGGTCGACGAACCATCGAATCCCCAGATCGGGGGAGTGGTCACGTCGTCGGCCAGGATCTTGGTCTTCGAACGCAGCAGGGGCGTCGGCTCGGTGCCGTCGATCCAGATGTATTCGGCTTGATAGGGCACGGGGGTCCTCCAGTGTTGATGTCGGCAGAGCCGGTTTATCGGGGCGTGTTCAGCGTCGCAGCGGGGCATTTCTCCGCCGTTGCCCAATTGTGAACGCTGTGTGAAACGACGCTGTTTCGGCAATGTTCGTTGTGATGGCGGAAGCCGTCACCGTAGCGGACGGCATCACGCGGTCCCTCACCGGCTCACGACCCTCGCCGTTAGCCTCGCAATCGTGGCGAACGTGCGCATCGGCCTGGCCCAGTTGAACCCCACCGTGGGTGATCTCGCCGGCAATCGCGTCCTGATCGCCGAGGCGTACCAGCGCGCCGTCGACGCCGGTTGCGACCTCGTGGCTTTCCCCGAATTGAGCGTCACCGGTTACCCGCCCGAAGACCTGGTGTTGAAGCCCGGTTTCGTGCGCGACAACCTCGCGGTGGTTCGCGATCTGGCGTCGATGACCGGATCGTGCATCGCAGTGATCGGCTTCGTCGACATGGGTCGGGGTGTCGATCCCGGCTCGGGTCGACCCGCGATCCACAACGCCGCCGCGGTGTGCGCGAACGGTTCGATCCGCAGCGTGTACCACAAGCGAATGCTGCCCAACTACGACGTGTTCGACGAGGAGCGCACGTTCGAGCCCGGTTCGGGTGAGCACCGCCTCATCGAGGTCGCCGGGCTGAAGGTGGGTATCTCGATCTGCGAGGACATCTGGCGCGCTGATGGTCCAGTGGCCGAACAAGCCGCGTTGGGCGCACGCATCAACATCAACATCAACGGTTCTCCGTTCCACGTCGGCAAGTTGGTCGAGCGCGAACGCATGCTCGCGGAACGAGCGCGTGACACGGCGTGTGCGATCGTTTACGTCAATCAAGTCGGCGGACAGGACGAGCTCGTCTTCGACGGCGCATCGATGGTGGTCGATCGACAGGGCAACGTGGTGACGCGCGCCGCGCAGTTCGAGAGCCATCTCGTCGTGGTCGATCTCGACGTCGATGATCCCGTGCCGGGTTCGATTGCTCCAACCAACGATCGCTCGAGCGAACTGTACGAAGCGCTGGTTCTCGGCACGCGCGACTACGTGCGCAAGAACAAGTTCACCGACGTGGTGATTGGTTTGTCGGGTGGCATCGACTCGTCACTCGTCGCCGCGGTCGCCGTCGATGCGCTCGGCGCCGAGCACGTGCACGGGGTGTCGATGCCCTC
>JBJTFY010000144.1:0-6839 GCA_046093625.1 Actinomycetota bacterium | reverse complement strand
CTCGACATCACCCGCGCGCGACTCAATTACACCCGTCTCGCCCATCGTCGTTGGGCCGTGCACCGCGACGACGACCGTCCGGTGCACGAGTTCGACGTCGACGAGTACGGACTACCCCTCGACATCGACGGTCACTTCACCCGCGTGGGTTGATCCCCCGATCGCGCAGAATCTCGTCGAGAACGCGCCGGAAGTCGTCACCCAACTCGGGGTGGTCGAGTCCGGATTCCACCACCGCGCGCAACCACCCGATCGGGTTTCCGATGTCGATGCGACCCACGTCGGAGATGACACCCCACAAGGGTCGGCGACCGGCCTGGGCGGCCAAGGCGTCCGTGAGTTGGAGTTCGCCCGTGGACCCGGGGGTCAACGCGTCGAGGTCGTCGAAGATGTCGGGGGTCAACGCGTAACGACCGATGATGGCGAGGTCGCTCGGTGCCGCCTCGACCGTCGGTTTCTCCACCACCCCGACGAAGGGAAGGGCGGCCAGTCCGGCGACCATTCGTTCGTCTCCCACTGGCGACACGATTCCGTAGCGCGACAACTCCGCACGCGGCATGCGCTTCAATGCCACGGCACCGACCGCGGTCTCGTCGACCACGCGAGACAGTCCGGTGAGCAACGACGAGTCCGACATCAACTCGTCGGGCAGCATCACGAAAAAGGGACGATCGCCCACCGCCTCGCGGGCACACGCGACGGCGTGTCCGAGCCCGAGTGGTTGGTCCTGGAACACGAACGAGACGCGAACATCGCGACCGAATCGGCGCAACTGATCGGCCGTCGACCCCCGGCCCTGACGTTCGAGGGACGCCTCGACCGCGGGATCGGAGGCGAAGTACTGCTCGATGGCCGGCTTGGAACGACTGGTGATCACGACCACGTGGTCCACCCCGGCGCCCAAGGCTTCGTCGACGATCAGTTGCAGCGCCGGACGCTCGACGATCGGGAGCAGTTCCTTGGGGACCGCCTTGGTGGCGGGCAGCATGCGCGTGCCCATGCCCGCTGCGGGGACGACCGCGGTCGTGATCAATGCCCCGGCGCCTTCCGGTCGGGGGTCCGTGGGGCGTTGGCCATGACCCGACTCTAGACTTCGGTCTCCGGAGACCACCCCCATGCCCACCTACGTCTACAAGTTCATCGACACCGGAGAGACCATCGAGGTGCACCAGGCGTTCACCGACGATGCCTTGACCGAGTTTCCGCATCCTTCCGACGGCGTGCCCCGCGCGGTGAAGAAGGTTTTCCAGCCCGTGGGCGTCACGTTCAAGGGCGGCGGTTTCTACAAGACCGACTCCCGCGGCGGTTCGTCGGCCTCGAGTAGCGGGTCCTCGACGGCCACGCCCGCATCGACGTCCGACTCCGGCTCGTCGTTGTCCTCGGATTCTTCGGGCGGCTCGGCGAGCACCTCGACGGCGAGCCCTGCGGCGCCGTCAACGCCAGCCTGACGCCAACGCGACCAACACGCCGGCACCGAGCAACACCCGATAGGCGACGAACCCGTCGAACGACGACGTTCGGATGAGACGCATCAAGCCCCACACCGCGAGCCATCCGGACAGCCCGGCCGTCACCACCCCGACGATCATCGGGACCACCAGTCCGTCGGGGATGCCGTCGGACACGAGCCCACCGACTTTCACCACCACCGCCCCCGCCGTGACCGGGATGCTGAGCAAGAACGAGAAACGCGCGGCGGCGGCGCGGTCGAGTCCGCGCGCCATGGCGGCCGACATGCTGATCCCCGAACGCGACGTGCCCGGATTCAATGCCAGCACCTGGGCGGCTCCGATCACCGCGGCGTCGCGCAACGAGATCTCGTCGAACGTGCGCGCACCGCGACGCCGATCGGCCCAGGCCAACACCAGACCGAACGCGACGAGCGAAACGGCGATGATCCACGGCTTGCCCAACGTGTCGTCGATCCAGGTCTCGAGGGCCACACCGACCAACGCGGCCGGCACGCTCGCCATCACGAGCAACCAGGCCATGCGACCCTGCGGGGTGGTCGGACGATCACGACGGACCATGGTCAGCACTCCGTCGCGGACGTATCCGACGACGTCGCGCCGGTAGTAACCGACCACGGCCACGAGAGTGCCGAGGTGCAGGGCCACGTCGAACGCCTTCTTGATCGAGTCGTCGTCGAGATCGTTCCAACCGAACGCCCACGGCACGAGCAACAAATGGCCGGACGACGAGATGGGGAGGAATTCCGAGAGCCCCTGCACCAGTCCGAGGACGATGGCGTGCAGGATCGGCATGGTTCTGGTTTACACCCTCACGAACCGCTGAGGGTGACGTCGTGGATGACGAGCGACACCCCGGTGGCTCGCATGGGAAGCCACTCGAGATCGCCTCCGACCTCGGCAATGTCGAGCAACATGCGCTGCAACGTCGAGGCGATCGTGAACTCGCGCACCGGAGCGCCGACCGAGCCCTTGGTGATCATCAATCCGGCCGCGCCGGTGCTGAAATCGCCCGACACCGGGTTCACCCCCGAGTGCAGTCCTTGAACCTGTTGGATCAGGATGCCGTCGTCGATGCCGGCGATGATCTCGTTCTGCCGGCGTTGCCCCGGGGCGATCTGCAGAGCGAGACAGCCCGCGCTCGGCGATCCTGCGAACCCACCGCGCACCCCGTTGCCCGTGGTCGCGACGTTCATGCGGCGAGCCGAGTACGACGACTGGACGAACGTCTTCAGCACCCCGTTCTCGATGAGCACGTTGCGGCGGGCGGCCAGGCCTTCGCCGTCGATGTCGGTGGCCGTGTACGCGAGCGGATTGGTGGGATCGTCGACCAACGAGAAGAGCGGGCTGGCCACGTTCTCGCCGAGTCGTTGGGCGAACAGGCTTCGCCCCTTCACGACACTCTCGCCGTTGAGAGTGCCGCCGATGATGCCGAGGAACTGCGCGGTGACGTACGGGTCGAGCACGACGGTGATGCGGCGACTCGCGGGCTTGGTGGCACCCAACAGTCGCGTCGCCCGGTCGACCGCGTCGCGAGCCGCCTTGTCGATGTCGAGCTCGTCGGTATTGCGTCCGACCGCGAAGCCGAAACCGGTCTGGGTCTCGTCCCCGTCGTCGGCCAACGTTCCCACGCTGAGATAGCAGCCGTTCTCGCGACCAGCCACGCGGATTCCGGTGGTGGTGGCAACGGCGGCCTCGCCGAACGCATCGGAATAGTTCGAATCATCGACACGCACGCGCGGATCCCCCGAACGCGCGAGTCGCTCGAGTTCCTTGGCGAGTTCGATCTTGCGGGCCGTCGTGGTGGACTCCAGCGAGTCGTCCCACAGGCTCTGCGGGGTGACCGCGACACCGTCGGGCTCGGCCAGACCGGCCCACTCGTCGGGTTCGCCGTAGCCGAGGTTGTCGCGGGCCTCGGCCAGCACCTCGGCGATCTGGGCTTCGTCGAGGGTGCCGCAGTACGAGGTGCCGGTGCGACCGTCGCGAATGACCCGGATGCCGATGCCCTCGCTCTGGGCCGACACGAAGTGCTCCACTTCGCCCTCGTAAACGCGCACATCGGTCGACAGTCCCCGGCTCACGTACGCCTCGACCTGCTCGCCCTTGGCGGCCATGCCCACGACGCGCTCGGCGATGGCGAGCAGCTCACTGCTGCGATCGGGCGAACTCATGCCGCCGTTCCACCGATGGTGAGGGCCTTGACGCGCAGCGTCGGCTGGCCGTCACCCACCGGAACGCCCTGACCGTCCGTGCCGCACGTGCCCGGATTACCCATCGCGAAGTCGTTGCCCAACATGTCGATGTCGCGCAACACCTGTGGGCCGTTGCCGATGAGGTTGCCCTCGCGTAGCGGTTCGGTGATCTCGCCGTCCTCGATGAGGTAGGCCTCGGTCATGCCGAAGACGAAGTCGCCCGTCGCGGTGTTGACGCTGCCTCCGCCGAGGTGAGCGACGTACACGCCCGACTTGGTGTCCTTGATGATGTCGCTCGGCTCGTCGGAACCGTTGAGCACGTAGGTGTTGGTCATGCGCACCATCGGAAGGTCTTTGTAGGACTGACGTCGCCCGTTGCCGGACTGGGGGCGACCTTCCTTGCGCGCGCGCAGGTAGTCCCACATGTAGTCGGTGAGCACCCCGTTCTCGATGAGCACGTTGTACTGCGACGGGTGACCCTCGTCGTCGAACGCGATCGCACCCCATTCGTGGGTCATGGTTCCGTCGTCGACCAAGGTGACGAGGGGCGAAGCGACGAGCTCGCCGACCTTGCCCTTGTAGACGCTGGCCCCCTTGGACACGAGGTCGGCCTCGAGCCCGTGTCCGCAGGCCTCGTGGAAGAGCACGCCACCGCTGCCGGCCTTGATGACCACCGGCATCGACCCCGACGGAGCCGGTCGGGCCCGCAACTTGGTGATGGCGCGGTGGGCGGCGGTGCGGGCCACTTCCTCGACGCTGACCTTGTCGAACAGTTCGAAGCCCATCGTGTGCCCGAGCGAGTCGAAACCGGTTTGCATGCCGGTGTCGCCGTTGGCCACGGCGCTGACCCGCAGGAGGGTACGCACCCGCTCGTCGCGCACGAGCACACCGTCGCTGTTGGCGATGACCACGTGGGTGCGACCGTCAGAATAGCCGGCGGAGACCTGGGTGATGGCGCCCCCGGCCGAGCGGGCCGCCTCGTCGACGCGACGGAGCAACTCGACCTTGGCGGCCTTGCCGATGGTGGAGGGGTCGATCTCGATGGGGCTCACGACGCGTCGGGGCCGTTCGTCGAGAGCCACCACTCGCGTGCCGCCCCCACCTTGGCGCGCGGCCTCGGCGGCAACGCGCGCGGCGGCGATCAGGCCGGCCTCGGTGAGATCGGCGGTGTGGGCGAAACCGGTGGTCTCACCGGCGATGACCCGGATGCCGGCGCCCCGGTTGCGACCGGTGGAGAGTTGCTCGATGCGTCCGTCGTCGAGACCGACACCGGTACCGCGCCAGTCGGAGGCGAAGATCTCGGCGAACTCGGCGCCGGTGGTGAGCGCGGCGGCGAGAACCCGCCCCAGCGTTTCGTCGTCGAGGACGTCCAACCCACTCATTCCCACCATCCCCCCAGCCTAACTGCGACAAATTGTCGCTTTCCGCCCATCCAGGATGTACACAAAGCGACAATTTGTCGCATTTTGGTCGTGGGGTGGTCGAGGTGCGACTCGGCGAGGACATCCCTCCACCGCGCACTCAGTTGCCTAAATTGGAGCGGTGGACCACGCAGCCGAGGCATCGATACCTGCTCGGGTTCATCGCACGTTCTGGTGGAAGGAAGCACTCATCATGCTCGCCTTCTACGGGCTCTACTCGTGGAGCCGAAACCAGTTCGGATCAGCCAACATCCACGCCGGCGACCAACCCCTGCACGCGTTCCACAACGCCGAGCGGTTGATCCGGCTCGAGCGGGCGATCGGGCTCTACCACGAGGAGTCCATTCAGGATTGGTTCCTGCGCTTCCGCGGTTTCATCCGCTTCTGGAACGTGTACTACGGAACCGCACACTTCGTCGTGACGCTCGCCGTGTTCTGGATCCTCTTCTTCAAACGCAAACACGTCTTCCCGCAATGGCGCAACGCTCTAGCGATCACGACGGCGCTGGCCATCGTCGGTTTCTCGCTCTTCCCCGTCATGCCGCCCCGCTTGCTCGACGCCCCCTGTCCCTCGCAGTCCGGCGGCTACGGCGGAGGCTGCATCCCGAGCACCTTGCGCAGCACCTTCGACAGCGTCGACACCGCGGTGCTCGACGGTCGAGCCCGCACCGCCGAACAGGGCTCCTTCGGATTCGTCGACACTCTTCCCGAGTACGGAGGAGCGCTCTGGACCTTCGATTCCAAGGGGATGACCCAACTGTCGAACCAGTTCGCGGCGATGCCGAGCATGCCCAGCGGCTGGAGCAGTTGCTGTGCTGTCGCGATGTGGCCCCTACTGCGACGACGGTGGACCAAGATCGCGATGTTGCTCTACCCCGCCGCGACCCTTTTCTGCATCGTGGTCACCGCCAACCACTTCTGGGTCGACGGCATCGGCGGACAGCTGGCCCTGGCTATCGGAGTGTGGGGTGGTTGGGCACTTCATCGCTGGAACACCCGGCGTCTCGACCTCCAGCACGACATCACCCACGGCATAGAAAGACCTGCTCGTCCGGCGTGACCGACGTCGGCGGCCGCGATTCGGGCCGAACCCGACGCACAGGTAGCGTTTGGTCACCATGAGTCTCGACGACCTCCGCCAGCCGAGCGATTTGCGGCGTTTGTCGTATCCCGAGATCGACGACCTGGCCGGCGAGATCCGCGACTTCATCGTTCAGGCGGTCGCCACCAACAGCGGTCACCTCGGATCCAATCTCGGTGCCGTCGAGTTGACCCTCGCTCTGCATCGCGTGTTCGAGTCCCCCCGCGACGCGATCCTCTGGGACACCGGCCATCAGGCGTACGTCCACAAGATCGTGACTGGTCGCGCCGCCGGATTCGAACGACTTCGGCAGGCCGACGGACTGTCGGGCTACCCCAGTCGTGAGGAGAGCAAGCACGACTTCATCGAGAACAGCCACGCCTCGACCGTGCTGTCCTACGCATACGGCTTGGCCGTGGCGCGCGACAACGGCACCGCCGAACACCGCCACATCGTCGCGGTCATTGGAGACGGATCCATGACCGGCGGCATGGCTTACGAGGCCCTCAACAATCTGGGTCATGCCAAGAAGAAGGTCATCGTCGTCCTTAACGACAACGGCCGCAGGTACGCACCCACCATCTCGAACCTGACCCAACCCCACAGCGCGCTCGCCGAGCTCGATCGACTCGACCGCGACTCCCGCGCGCCCCTGCCCGAACGCATCACCGAGAAG
>JBJTFY010000143.1:0-5800 GCA_046093625.1 Actinomycetota bacterium | reverse complement strand
GTTGTACGGCTGCAGCGACCACTGGCCTAACTGGCCCTGTTGAGCTAGCCACTCCGGATCGTTCGGCGCGGTGGCGGCGAACCGCGGGTAGTCGGGGCTCGCCGTGGCCACGAGCCCGTCGGCCTCCAGCGACGCGGCGAGTTCCTCGGCGTCGGCGACCGGGATCGGTGCGTCGAACACGATCGTCTCGAACCGCCCACCCAACCGCGTCCCCACAGTGGTGTCGAGCGTGGTCGACTGCTCGATGTCGGAGCGCGCGGTCGCCGTCGTGCGTCCGGGAAGACGTTCGACGATCAACGACGTGATCATGGTGTCAGCGTCGACGGTTTCGGCTGACACCAGCGGACGCGACAACGCCAGCGATGCGACGCATCCGAGACCGCACACGAGGATCGCGCGCGACTTCATGCCAGCGTCGCGGCCAGCACCTCGACGCTGCGCCGGTCGATGGGGTCGCTCACGAGTATCACTTCGTCCGCTCCGGCGTCGCGCAATTCGATCACCCGGGCGCGAAGGTCACTCGGGGTGGCGGCGGAATACCCGGTGGGTCGGGGCCGCTCGCCGGCGGTCGGGTCGGTGATCACCATCAGGCACGCACTGCGACGCAAGGTGGTTTGGTCGCGTCCGACCTCCACACACAAACTTGAGATCCGCTCGTTCAGGGTCGCGAATCCCTCGGCCGAGTTCCCGTACCAGTCGAACCATGTGTTCCACCACTCGGCCGTCGGAAGGGCGGCGCGCAACACACGATCGCCCACCGAGCCGATCATCAACGGCACCCGTCGGTGGGGGGTGGGCGACAACACGACGTCGTCGACGTCGTGGAATTCTCCGTGAACGGTGACCCGCTCGCCGTCGACCAACGGTGCGATGATCGCCCAGGCCTCCTCGAAACGCGCCGCCCGCCGATCGAAAGGAACGCCGAAGGCGTCGAACTCGGGTCGGTTCCAGCCCGCACCCACTCCGAGGACGAAACGACCTCCGCTGATCTCGTCGATGGTCGCGGCCATCTTGGCGATCACGGCCGGAGGGTGGAACCCGACACACGCCACGAGCGGCCCGAGTTCGACCGAACGGGTGGTCGCGGCCAGTGCGGCCAGCATGGTCCAGGCCTCCCACGGTCCGCGTTCGGGCCGTCCGTCGCCGCGGTAGAGCAAGTGGTCGCCCAGCCACAGGCTGTCGAAACCGAGTTCGTCGGCCCGGCGCGCCAGGTCGAGGTATTCGGGCCAGCGCACCTCGCGCTCGACCTCGGGCATCTGAATGCCGACGCGGATTCCGGGGACGAGGGCCACGAGTCAAGGCTACGGGCGTGCCTCGTCGGGGGATCGCCGTCTACGGTGTGTAGGGGGACGACGGCCGGGAATGGTGAACGAACTGGAAATTCGCAGTGAGCCGCGCACGATCGACACCGCGTGGATGGCGACGGTGCTCGATGCCGCCGGGGTGTCGGCGGGATCCACGCTGGTCGATTGTCGCTTCGAGGGATTCGTGGGCACCGGTCAGACGGGGTGCAACGGCCGATTCTCGCTGACCTGGAGCGAATCGTCGGACTCGGTGGTCCGCCCCGCCTCGGTCATGGGCAAGTTCCCCTCACTCGACGAGACCGCGCGCGCCACCGGCTTCGGCGGCAGCGCGTACGTCACCGAGTACAACTTCTACAGTCGCGTCGCGTCGACGGTGAAAGTGCGCGCACCCAAGTGTCACCACGCCGCGCTCGATCTCGCGGCCCAGCAGTTCTGTCTCATCATGGAGGACCTGAGCGGGTCCGAGCAGGGGGATCAATTCGTCGGCCTGACCCTCGACGAGGCCGAGTTGGCCGTCGAGCAAGCGGTCCTGATGCACGCGCCGCGCTGGGGCGACCCGACGTTGTCGGAGATCGCGGCGAACCCCTCGACGGTCGACGAGCGCGCGGCGATGTTGGGGATGATCTATTCGATGTTGTTGCCGGCCTTCGTCGAGCGACTGGGCCCGCGGCTCGAGGAGCCGATCCTCGCGCTCATCAACGACTTCGCCCCGCACGTCGCCCGTTGGGCGCTGGGGTCGGGCACCCCGCTCACGCTCGCGCACTACGACTTCCGACCCGACAACTTCCTTTTCGCCCGTCGCCCCGGGGCGCCGCCGCTGGTGGTCGTCGATTGGCAAACGGCGAATCAAGGCTTGGGCATGGTCGACACCGCCTACATGATCGCGGGCAGTTTCACACCCGAGCGTCGTCGAGAGGTGGAACGCGAGCTGCTGGAGTCGTACCGGGTGCGCATGAACGCCGCCGGTGTCGCCTACGACCGCGACACCGCGTGGCGCGACTACCGGTTCGGTTCGCTGTGGGGGCTCATCATCACGGTTCTGGCCACGTCGATGGCGGCCCGCACCGAGCGGGGTGACGATCTCTTCGTGAAAATGGCCACCCAGCACGGGCACCAGGCGATCGACCACGACGCGATGAACTTGTTGAAGTGAAACGGAGACGATGAGATGACGACCACGTTCGATCCCGACGCCCTGCGCGAGAAGTACCGCGCCGAACGCGACAAGCGTCTGCGTGAGGACGGGAACGAGCAGTACGTCGACATCGCCGAGTACGCCCAGTATCTCGACGACCCGTACACGCCACCGGTCACGCGAGAACCGTTGACCGACGAGGTGACCGTGGCCATCATCGGTGGAGGCTTCGGAGGACTGCTCGCCGGCGCTCGACTGCGCGAGGCCGGCGTCGAGGACCTGCGCGTCATCGAGAAGGGCGGCGACTTCGGCGGCACCTGGTACTGGAACCGCTATCCGGGCGCGGCCTGCGACGTGGAGTCGTACATCTACCTGCCGTTGTTGGAGGAGATCGGTTACATACCCAAGAAGAAGTACACCGACGCCCCGGAGATCCTGGCGCACAGTCGCGCCATCGGCGAGCACTTCCGCCTGTACGACAACGCGTGTTTCTCCACCGAGGTCACCGGCATGGTGTGGGAAGAATCCTCGCGCCGTTGGATCATCTCGACGAATCGTGGTGACCGCATGCGGGCTCGCTGGGTGATCATGGCCAACGGCCCGTTGCACCGACCCAAGTTGCCCGGCATTCGGGGAATCGAGTCGTTCCGTGGACACACGTTCCACACCAGTCGTTGGGACTACGACTACACCGGGGGCGATTCCACCGGTGGGTTGAGCAAGCTGGCCGACAAGCGGGTGGGGATCATCGGAACCGGTGCCACCGCCGTGCAGTGCGTTCCGCACCTCGGCGCCGCGGCGAAGGAGTTGTACGTGTTCCAGCGCACGCCGTCGTCCATCGACGTGCGCAACAACCGGGCCACCGACGCCGAGTGGGCGGCCTCGTTGCAGCCGGGTTGGCAGCGCGAGCGCATGGACAACTTCAACACCCTCGTGAGCGGCGGTTACGCCGAGGTCGATCTGGTGAACGACGGCTGGACCGACATCATCGCGAACCTGCTCATCCGTCTGCGTTCGCAGGAGAAGATCGATCTCTCGCCGGAGTCGCTGGCCCGCAACATGGAGTTGGCGGACTTCGAGAAGATGGAGTCGATTCGCTCACGGGTGGACCAGTTGGTGACGGACCCCGCGACCGCGTCCGCGTTGAAGCCGTGGTACCGCCAGTTCTGCAAGCGCCCGTGCTTCCACGACGAGTACCTCGACACGTTCAACCGTCCGAACGTTCATCTGGTCGACACCGACGGCAAGGGCATCGACCTCATCACCGAACGAGGCGTGGTCGCCAACGGTGTCGAGTACGAGCTCGATTGCCTGATCTACGCCACCGGGTTCGAGGTGGGCACCGAGTACACGCGGCGTTCGGGTTACGAGTTGCACGGTGTCGACGGAGAGACGCTGACCCAGCACTGGGCCGACGGCACGCGCACGTTGCACGGATTCCACAGCCGCGGATTCCCGAACTGCTTCATCGTGAGTCAGACCCAGTCGGGGTTCACCGTGAACTTCCCGCACATGCTCAACGAGCAGAGCATCCATCTCGCCCACCTCATCGCCCACCTCGAGGACAACGGACTCACGCGCTCCGAGGTGACCGCGGAAGCCGAGGAGAAGTGGGTGCGCACCATCGTCGATCTGGCGCAGAACAACATCAAGTTCCTCGAGGCCTGCACGCCCGGTTACTACAACAACGAGGGCAAGCCGGCCGCGCGCAGTCTGCAGAGCGGCAGTTACGGCGGCGGCCCCGTGGCCTTCGTCAAAGTGCTCGAGCGTTGGCGCGAGCAGGGCGATCTGGACGGCCTCGAAGTCTCCTGATCAGGTGGCGCACTCGGACTCGGCGACGTTGACGGCGAAGGGGCTCGTCTCGTCGAAGTCCACGTAGAACTCGGGCGACTCCTCCGGTGACGGAATCTGGTCGAGGTCGCGCAGACCCTCGGCCACCTTTGCCGCACCTCCGGCGCGACCGAGCCATTCCTGGAACGGTTCGCCGGCCTTGCGCTCCTCGGCGAAGCGGCGGATCACCCGGGCCGCGGCCACCGGGGCGTTCTTGGCTGGCAGACGCAACGCCTTCTGTCCGAAGTGGATCTGCTCGTCGCCCACGAATCCACCGAGCAGCATCTGGTAACCCGGAATGGCGCGGCCGTTGGCGCGACGCTCGGCACCGAAGAAGCCGATGTCGGATGCGTGGTGCTGGCCGCAACTGTTCGTGCAGCCCGAGATGTTGATGCGCACACCGCCCACTTCGGCCAGACCCTCTTCCTCCAATTGCTCGCCGATCGCCTTGGCCAGACCGCGACTCTGGGTGACCGCGATGTTGCAGGTGTCGGCCCCGGGGCAGGCCACCACGTCGCGGGCCAGCTCGGCGCCGGGTCGGGCCATGCCGATGGATTCGAGACGCTCGAACAGGATGCGCAACTGGTCCTCGCGCAGACCGCGGAACACCACGTTCTGGCGGTTCGACAGACGCACGTCGGCGCCGAGTTCGCGTTGGATGGATGCCAACGACGCGAACTGGGCCGCGGTGATGTCACCCAGCGCGGCGTAGGCGACGGCCGACACCGTGCCGTTGCCCGCACCGCGGACGACGCTCGTTTGTTCCCAACGCGTGTAGGGATCGCTGCTGCGCAGCGTGACCGCCACGCCTTGGCCGACTGCGGTGGCCTCACCGGCCTTGCCGGCGGGAGCGTCACCGGCAGCCACCACTTCGGGCGGGATGCCGCCGGGCCACGTGGACGACGCGGGCAGGGTGTGGCGGATCTTGATCACGCGTCGGCGCACCTCGTCGATGCCCAACTGGTCGACGACCCACTTCAGTCGCGCGCGCAACTTGTTGTCGCGGTTGCCGGTCTGTTCGAACACCCGCAAGACGGCTTCGATGGTGGGCAGCAGATCCTCGCGGGTGGTGAAGTCCTCGAGGGCCAGCGCCGGGTGCGGGGTGGCCCCCAATCCGCCGGCGATGTACACGCGGAACCCTTGCTCGACCGAACCGTCGTCGTTCGTGCGCGACACCGCCACCACGCCGACGTCGTTGAACATGGCCTGCCCGCAGTCGGTGCTGCACCCCGAGAAGTTCACCTTGAACTTGCGGGGCAGACGCTGGCCCAGCGGATTGCGCACGAAGTGACGGAACACGGCCTCGGCCCACGGGGTGACGTCGATCTTCTCGTAGGGGCACGCACCGGCCAGATGGCAGGCCATCACGTTGCGTACCGTGTCGCCGCAGGCCTCGCGCGAGGTGAGGCCGACCGCGGCCAGTTCGCGCAGCAACGCGGGAATGCGGGTGAGTTCCACGAAGTGGAACTGGATGTTCTGGCGCGTGGTGATGTGGCCCCATCCGCGCGAGAACTCGGTGGACAGACGGCCC
>JBJTFY010000142.1:0-4554 GCA_046093625.1 Actinomycetota bacterium | reverse complement strand
CGCTTCGATGAGGGCGATCTGCCGTCTCGCCTCGTACTCGATGGCGCGACCGAGCGATCGCACCGAGTTGACGTTCTTGATCTCGCAACGGGTGCCGAGGGGCGAACCGGGCTTGCGCACGCTGACGTTGGCGTCGCAGCGCATCGACCCCTCCTCCATCTTGGCGTCGCTCGCCCCCACGGCCACCAGGATCTGACGCAATTCGGTGACGTACTGCCGGGCTTCGTCGGGGGAAGCGATGTCGGGACGGCCGACGATCTCGACCAACGGAACACCCGCGCGGTTGAAATCGATCAACGAGTGGTCGCTGCCGTGGATTCGACCACCGGTGCCCCCGATGTGGGTGCTCTTGCCCGTGTCCTCCTCGAGGTGCGCGCGCTCGACGCCGATGCGCTTGCCGCCGGGCAACTCGAGCCATCCGTCGACGTTGATCGGTTGGTCGTACTGCGAGATCTGGTACGCCTTGGGCATGTCGGGATAGAAGTAGTTCTTGCGGTGGAACGTGCTCGGCTGCACGGTGCAGTTGAGGGCCAGACCGATGCGCATGGCCAATTCGACCGCCTGACGATTGAGCACCGGCAACGCGCCCGGCAGTCCGAGCGTCACCGGGTCGATGTGGGTGTTGGGCTCGTCGCCGAAGCGATTGGCGCTGGCCGAGAAGAGCTTGGTGGCGGTCGCCAACTCGACGTGCACCTCGAGGCCGCACACCAGCTCGTAACCGTCGATCATGAAAGATCCGTCGTTGGGGGCCACCACGATCTCGGCGCTCACGACCGAACCCCCTCGGCCACCATGTGCCGTTCGAGACTCGCCGCCACCCGGAACATCGACCGTTCCGCGAGAGTCGAGGCCAACACCTGCACACCGATCGGAAGACCCTCGCGGGACTCGCCGAACGGGACGCTCATCGCCGGGTGTCCCGCGAGGTTGGTCGGGATCGTGTAGACGTCGCACAGGTACATCGACAGCGGATCGTCGGCCTTCTCGCCCACCTTGAACGCGGGGATCGGCGAGGTGGGGGTGAGCAACACGTCGGCCACGCCGTAGGCGCGGGCGAAGTCGTCGCTGATCACCCGGCGAACCTTCAGCGCCTTGCCGTAGTACGCGTCGTAGTAGCCCGCCGACAGCGCGTAGGTGCCCAACATGATGCGGCGCTTCACCTCGTCGCCGAATCCGGCGGCGCGGGTCGCCATGTACATCGAGTTCGTGTCGGGAGACTCGACCCGCATCCCGTACCGCACCCCGTCGTACCGGGCGAGGTTGCTGCTGGCCTCGGCCGGGGCGATGAGGTAGTACGCGGTCAACCCGTACTTCAACGACGGCAGTTCCACGTCGACGATCGTCGCCCCCGCGGCGCGCAGCGAGTCGAACGCCTGCTCGAGTCGCTCGAGCACGTCGGGATCGGCGCCCTCGGGCATGTCGGTGATGCGACCGACCCGCATGCCCTCGACACCGTGGTCGAGCACCGACATCACGTCGAGGGGTCCACTCGGGATCGACGTCGAGTCGAGGGGGTCGTGACCCGAGATCGACTCGAGCACCAACGCCGCGTCGCGAACGTCGGTCGCGAACGGTCCGATCTGGTCGAGACTGCTGGCGAAGGCGACCAGTCCGTAACGACTCACGGTGCCGTAGGTCGGCTTCACCCCCACCACACCGCACAGGGCGGCGGGTTGCCGGATCGATCCCCCGGTGTCACTGCCGAGGCTGACCGGGGCGAAACCCGCGGCGACGGCGGCCGCACTGCCCCCGCTCGACCCTCCGGCCACCCGCGAGGTGTCGCGCGGGTTGAGCGTGACACCGAACGCGGAGTTCTCGGTGCTCGATCCCATGGCGAACTCGTCGAGGTTCGTCTTGCCGACGCTCACGGCGCCGAGGGCGGCCAGGCGGGAGACCACGGTCGCGTCGTAGGGCGGGCGCCACCCTTCGAGGATGCGCGAGGAACAGGTGGTGGCCACACCCCGGGTGCACATGTTGTCCTTGAGCGCGATCGGCACGCCGGCGAGCGGTCCCGGATCTCGACCGGCGGCCACCAGCTCGTCCACGCGTGCGGCGGCGGCGCGGGCTTCGTCTGCGGTCACCAGATTGAACGCATGGATGTCGGCCTCTCGCGCGACGATGCGTTCGAGGTGCGCCTCCACGACGTCGGCCGCCTTGACCGAACCGGCGCGCACCGCGGCGGCGATCTCGAAAGCGGTGCTGGGATTCGTCGCCATGATCAACCGTCCAGTCCGATGATCGGCGGAACCCGGAACCGTCCGTCTTCGGCGGCCGGGGCGTTGGCCAACACCTCGTCACGGTCGAGACTCGGCCGCACCACGTCGTCGCGGAAAACGTTGGTCAAGGGGTAGGGCTGGGTCATGGGCGCGACGTCGGCGAGGTCGAGGGCGTCGATGTCGGCGAAGTGTTCGAGCATCCCCGCCAACTGGTCGGTCATGCGGGCGCTCTGGTCGGCATCGACGGCGAGGCGGGCCAGCCGGGCCACCTTGGCCACGACATCGGCGGTGATGCGTTCGGAGGAATCGGGCACGAGGTCCAATGCTACGAGCGGCGGAGGTGCACGACCACGGCCGATTCGGGCCACATGACCGGTGGCACGAGCCCGACATCGCGCAGAAACGCGCCGGACAACCGCTGCGGTCGGCCGGCGAGCGAGTCGGTCACCCACCGCGGTCGGTCGACGGCCGTGCCCGGGACCGGAACGGAGGCCCGGGTCAGCGGGATCATCTCGACGGTGTACGTCGCGGCGGGATCGAGTCCGCGAACGCGAAGCGGTTCGGGGGCCAACGCCGTTCGCAGGGCCATCTGGGCGAACGACACCAGCGCCTCCGATCGGTCGCGCGCGATGACTCCGTGGGCGACCGCGCTGTCGTCGGTGTCGAAGCGCACGGTGTCCCCGGAGTGGATCAACGAACGGAAGCGCTTGTGCACCGCGATCACGTGGGCCAACTCGGCCAGTTCGTCCTCACTCATGCGCGTGACGTCGGCCTCCACGCCCATGTGACCGAACATGGCCGTCGCGCCACGGAACGCCATCGTGTGCCGACGCCCGGTCGTGTGCGATCGCTCCGGACCGATGTGCGAACCCATGACCTCGGCGGGGACGATCATCGACGCGCCCCGCTGGATGAGTTGTCGTTCGAGGGCGTCGTTGCAATCGCTCGTCCAGATCCGCTCGACCCGACGCAGGATCTCGTGGTCGATGCGACCGCCACCGGACGCGCACGATTCGAACTCGACCGCGGGGTGACGCGACCGCAGTTCGTCGAGGAGTCGGTACACGGACCTGGTCTGGGCGTGCGTCGCCGCCGTGCCCTCGGACCCGCTGCCCTGCACGTGCCAGCGGTTCATGTCCCACTTGACGTACGAGATGCGGTGGTCGCGCAGCAACGCGTCGAGGGCGTCGAGCAGGTGGGCGAAAGCCGCCGGATTGGTGAGGTCGAGCACGTGTTGACGACGGCCCATCACCGGCTCGTACCCGGCCGACACCATCGCCCACTCGGGATGGGCACGCATCACGTCGCTGTCGGGATTGGCCATTTCGGGTTCCACCCAGATGCCGAACTCCATCCCGAGCCCGCGCACGTGCTCGATCAGGGGCCCGAGCCCGGCGGGGTACACGTCGGTCGCGACCGTCCAGTCCCCGAGGCCGGTGCGATCGTCACGACGGCGCCCGAACCAACCGTCGTCGAGGACGAACCGTTCGACGCCGACGCTCGCCGCGGTGGAGGCGAGATCGCGCAGGCGACCTTCGTCATGATCGAAGTACACCGCCTCCCACGTGTTCAGGTGCACCGGACGCGTTCGACGGGAGTTGGCCGGCAGGCGACGGCGGGCTTCGGAGTGGAATCCGCGCGAGACCCCGTTGAGACCCGCACCGGAGTACACCCCGATCAACTCGACCGCCGACAGGGTTTCACCCGAGTACACGCACATCTCACCGGGATGGAACAACTCACCGGCTTGCACGTAGCGCCGTCCGTCGGGAAGCAACTCGGCGAACATCACGTGGTTGCCGCTCCACGCGGCGTGCACTCCCCACGCGCGGCCTTCCCACTCGCCCACCCCGGTCTCCATCACGAACAAGTAGGGCGGATGCTCGTGCGAGGTGCGACCGACGCGGTTCTCGCTCGTCCACGCGCCGTAGGGCCACGGGAATCGTTGCAACTGCAACTCTCGGGCCCAACGTCCCTCGAACACGCCCAACTCGGTGGCGTGACGATCGATCGGCAGGGTGAGGGTGAACGAGTTCAACATGACCGGTGCGTCGGATTCGTTGCGGAAGTCGGCGCGCACCGAGAGCACTCCGTCGTCGCGCAGTTCGATCGACGATTCGATGACGCTCTCGGAGACCGGGTCCACCCCGCGCACGGACAACAGCGTCGAACCGGACGTGCGACGCGTCTCGTGGGAGTCGAGTCGGTAGCGCGGCGACCAGTGCCGACCGCCGCGGCGGTGCACCTGCAGTCCGGGACGACCCGGGAATCCGTCCCCGTGCATCGGCACGATCGAGATCGGAGCCATCACGTCCATCGTCCCGTAGGTGCGCAACCC
>JBJTFY010000141.1:0-13918 GCA_046093625.1 Actinomycetota bacterium | reverse complement strand
GCCACCGGCGATCTGCCGATCTGACCTGCCTTCGTCAGGACTGGGCGACGATCTCCTTGGCCCATCGGTAGTCGGCCTTGCCCGACGGCGAGCGCAGTATCGACTCGACACGAACGATGGCCTTGGGCAACTTGTAACGCGCGATGTGCCGAGCGGCCTCGTCGATCAGTTCCTGGTCGGTCGGATCGTGTCCGGGGCGCAACTGGACGATGGCGACGACCTCGTTGCCCCAGCGCTCACTCGGTCGACCCGCGACCACGCAGTCGAAGACGGCCGGATGCGGACGAATCGCGAGTTCCACTTCCTCGGCGAAGATCTTCTCGCCGCCCGAGTTGATGGTGACCGAGTCGCGCCCGCGCAATTCGACGGTCGGACCCTCGAGCAACACCGCACGGTCACCGGGTATGACGTAACGGACGCCGTCGACGATCGGGTAGGTGCGGGCGGTCTTGGCGGGATCACCCAGATATCCGAGGGCCAATCGCCCGCTCTTGGCGAGCCAGCCCACCTCCGGATCGCCGGGCGCGAGAACCCGCGTGAGGTCCTCCGACAAAACGTGGTTGTTGGGGGCGAGCGGAAAGGTGCCCGTCGACGCGCCGCCCGCGGCCGACACGTGGGTCAACTGACCGCCGGCCTCGGAAGAACCGAGCCCGTCGATGATCACGAGGTGCGGCGCGATCTCCAACAATTCCCGCTTGAGATGTGCCGACAGCGCCGCCCCGCCGGACAACAGCACGTTGAGCGACGAGAGGTCGTAGGAGTGTCGGCGCAGTTCGTCGATCAGCGGTCGCGCGAAGGCGTCGCCGACGATCAGGAGGAAGTCGATGTGCTCACGTTCGACGGTGCTCCAGATGTCGGCGGGATCGAGGCGCTCGGGCACGCTCGGAACGAAGACCGTGCCGCCGATGTTCCACGTTCCGAGGCTCACCCAATGTCCGGCACCGTGCATGAAGGGCGGGGCGATGAGGGCCCGACGTCCGACCGCGGCGGCGACGAACTCGTCGATCTTCGTCGCGGTCTTCGACGCACCGAAGCACTCCACGAGCGCGTCGCCCTGTCGCCACATGACGCCCTTGGGCATCCCGGTCGTGCCGCCGGTGTAGAGGATGTAGAGGTCGTCCGCCGTGGCCTCGTGTTCGATGGCGTTCGACGCCCCGGCGATCGCGTCCTCGTACCACGTCGCCCCGTTGAGCAGACCGTGGCCGGATTCGTCGCGAACCTGCAGCAGGACCCGCAAACCGGGGACCCGCTCGCGCACCTCGGCCAGGGTCGGGGCGAAGCACGAGTGGTAGACGATGGCGGTCGCGGCAGAGTCGAGCAAGAGATACGTCAACTCCTCGGCGACGTACCGGTAGTTCACGTTGAATGGTGCGACCCGCGCCTTGAACGCTCCGAGCATGCATTCGAGGTACTCGTTGCCGTTGTGCAGATAGATGGCCAGGTGATCCTGCCCGCTCACCGACGGCTCTAGTCGGTCGCGCCCGGTGTGGCAGCCGAGACCGGCGTCCTGCAGGTACCGGGCGAGCCGTCGGGTCCGCTCGGTCACCTCGGCCCACGAGTACCGACGGTCGCGGAAGACGAGGCACTCCTGCTCGGGGCGCGTGCTCCCGATGGCCTCGTGAACCTGACCGACCGTGAATTCGTTCACCGGCCGAAACTAGGTGGACGGAAGTGGGCACCACGAATCCGGTCGTTGTCGATCCCGTCGTTTAGGGTGCGGCCATGACGCAACACGGGGCGCCGGTGAGTGGTTCGTCGGAGAACGGCATCGTCTTCGGAATGTTCGTTCCGCAGGGTTGGAAGATGGAGTTGTCCACCATCGACGACCCGGCCGACAAGTGGGCCAAGACGATCGAGGTGGCCGAAGCGGCCGAGCGGCTCGGTTACGACTCACTCTGGGTCTACGACCACTTCCACAACGTCCCGCGCCCGGCGCACGAGACCGTTTTCGAGTGCTGGTCCACCATCGCGGCCATCAGCCAGCGCACTTCGCGGATCCGACTCGGGCAGATGGTCGGGTGCAACAGCTACCGCAACCCGGGTCTGCTGGCCAAGGTCACCTCGACGATCGACGTCATCTCGGGGGGACGGCTCGAGTGGGGAATCGGCGCCGGATGGTACGAGAACGAGTACCGCGCGTACGGGTACGACTTTCCGAAGCCCAAGGACCGCATCGGCATGCTGCGCGAGAGCGTGGAGATCGTGCGATCCATGTGGACCGAGAAGGAGACCACCTACAAAGGCCAGTACTACGAGATGGTGCGGGCGAATTGTGATCCCAAGCCCCGGCAACGCCCGATGCCCCCGATCTGGATCGGTGGTGGAGGCGAACAGCTGACCCTGCGCGTCGTGGCGATGTACGCGGACTGCTCGAACTTCGGTGGCAATCCCGAGGAGTGGGAACGCAAACGCAACACGCTGTGGAACCACTGCCGCACGGTCGGGCGTGATCCGGCCACCATTCGCATGACCTGGTCACCGGAGGTGTTCATCCGCGAGACCGAAGCCGAGGTCGAGGCGGCCGGGTCCCGCAGCCTGTGGGGAGAGAACGTCGACTCGTGGCGCGCGGGCAACCTCGTGGGGACCCCCGAGCAGGTGTGCGAGAAGATCGAGACCTACTTATCGCTCGGCTGTCGCGGACTCGTGCCGTGGTGTCCCGACTACCCGAGTCTCGAGACCTTGGAGCTGTTCGCGACCAAGGTGATCCCGAACTTCCGCTGACTCAGACGTACGAGCGGAAGATGATCTCGGCGACGCACGAGGGCTTGGGCGAACCTTCGCACTCGAAAGTGAATTCCATCGTCGACTGCACACCACCGGCGATCTCCTCGATCGCCAGCAACTTCACGCCGAGTCGCAGACGGGCCCCCACGGGCACCGGCGAGGGGAAGCGGACCTTGTTGGCGCCGTAGTTCACGCCCATCGAGAAGCCTTCGATGCGCACCACCGTCGGGTAGAGCGCCGGTCCGAGCGACAACGTGAGATAGCCGTGGGCGATCGGTCCTCCGAAGGGACCGGACTTGGCCCGTTCCACGTCGACGTGGATCCACTGGTGGTCGCCGGTCGCCTCGGCGAACTGGTTGACCCGCTCTTGGGTGATCTCCATGTAGTCGCTGTAGCCCAAGTGCTCGCCCACGGCGGCCTTGAGTCCCTCCACTCCGACGATGACGCGTGCGCTCATGTCGACATCCTGCCAGACGGGGGTGCTCCCGCCGAACTCAGCGGTACCAGAGTTTCTGGTGTTCGCGGCTTTGGGGGTGCAACAACAGTGCGCAGAGGGCGACATCGAAGATCAGGCTGATCGTGTTGCCCCCGCTGATGCGGTCCCACATGTCGAAACGGGAATCGGAGAGGATCCAAAAGCGCAGGAGAAACGGCGAGAAAGCGGCGAAGAGGCCGAGTCGCCAACCCCAGCGACGGTCGTTGGCCATCAGGAGTCCGCCGAGAATGAACGAGGCGATCACGGCCAGGCCGACGACGGCACCGACGCCTCCTTTGTCGACGCGGGCGTAGCCCACCCAATCCGAGCGATCCATGAACCCGATGAGCGCGAAGAATCCGTTGAGGTAGAGCAGCATCGTGGCGAACTGCAGGGTCTGCGGAGCCATTCGGTCGAACCAACGGCGAAAGTCGATCGTCGAGCGGGCCATGCACACAGAATGGCACACGACCGGGTCTCGGCTCGGTCAAGGCTCCGGGTTCGTCCCGATAGGGTCGGTCGCGATGCGCTCGGGATTCGTCACGTTGGTCGGTCGCCCCAACGTCGGCAAGTCGACGTTGTTGAACGCGATCCTCGGCAGCAAGGTGTCGATCGTCTCCGACAAACCGCAGACGACCCGTCGTCAGGTGCGCGGCGTGCTCACCCGCGCCGACGCCCAGATCGTCTTCGTCGACACGCCGGGCTTGCACAAGCCCGTCACCGCCCTCGGCGAGCGGGTGAACGCCGCGGCGATCGAGTCGCTCACCGACGTCGACGTGGCCATTCTGGTGTTGGACGGGACGATGCCGTTCGGGTCCGGCGACCGCTGGGTGGCCTCGCGTCTCGACCTGAGCAAGACGATCGTGGTGGTGAACAAGACCGATCGCGCCGGACGCGACAAGACCTTGGCCCAACTGGCGACGTCGTCCGAACTCGAGGCCGTGGCCTACTTCCCGGTGTCGGCCAAGTCGGGGGACGGAATCGGGCCGCTCGTCGACCACGTCGTCTCGATGCTCCAGGAGGGGCCGTTGTACTACCCCGAAGACGTGGTGAGCGACCTCCCGGAGTCCGAGTGGGTCGCCGAATTGGTGCGCGAGCAGTTGCTCGCGATGTTCCGCGAGGAGTTGCCGTATTCGATCGCGACCCGCGTGACCGAGTGGGAGTGGCCGCGCGTGCGCTGCGAGATCGTCGTCGAGCGCGAGAGCCAAAAGGGCATGGTCATCGGCAAGGGGGGAGCGGTTCTCAAAGAGGTCGGCACCCGCGTACGTCGCCAGTTGCCCGAGGGGGTCTTCATCGAACTGCACGTGGTGGTCGACAAGGACTGGCAACAACGACCCGACCGCGTCGAACGCCTCGGTTACTGACCGCGTGGTCGGGCGTCAGCAGGCGTATCCCGCCGGCAAGAGGTTCGCGTAGTCGTCGCAGGCGACGGTCCCACCGGGATCGGTGAGGTCGCCCCGTCCGCGCGGGACGCTCTGCGGGTTCGACCCCGAGGTGAAGGCGACCTGACCGATGCCCGCGCGCCGCGTGAGTGTCAGCACGATCTGGGCGATCGCCAAACGCTGTTCGGCTCCCGGAAGTCCCGTGATGAACGCGGGCGGGAGGTCGACGGTAGCCACACCGCGCGACACCTCGACCGCGGCGACGAAGTCGACCGGCAACGCGGTGCGCAACCCGGCCGCCGTGTCGCCCTCGGGGACTCCCTCGGCGAGAGCGGCCATCACCTGAGGCGCCACGGCGGGACTGAGCAGCAACCGGGTGATCGGCACCACCTGCGTTCCGGCGACGAAGAAGAGATTCACGACCTCGACGGGCACCGTCGTGCTGGTGGTGGTCGACTCGACCGGCTGCACGGTGGTGGTGGGGGCCGCGGTGGTGGTGGTGACCGCGGTGGTGGTCACGTTGAGTTCGTACGGGATCTGGTCGGGGTCGATGGAACGCACGTCCCCCGAACCGGGGATGCTGCACCCGACGAGGGCGACGAGGGCGACGAGGGCGACACCTCGGAATCTCATGAGACCTCCCGGGGGAAGAAGACGACGAATCGTGCGCCGCCGGTCGGGGCGTCCTCGACCCAGGTGCGACCGCCGTGAGCGCGCACGTGCTCGTCGACGAGGGCCAGGCCGAGGCCGGTGCCGCCGGCTCGACTGCGCCCGGCCGAACCGCGGGCGAAGCGTTCGAAGATGCGCGACCGTTCGCTGTGGGCGACGCCGGGACCGGAGTCCTCGACGGCCACGACGATCCCGCTGATGCCGGATTCCTCGACGTGGTTCTCGATGCTGATGCGCTCGGCGCCGCCGCCGTGGATGCGGGCGTTGTCGAGGAGGTTCGCCAGGATGCGTTCGAATCGTCGCTTGTCGACCGCACCGATTCCGTCACTGTCGGGCGCCACCACGACGGGGACGTCGGTCGCCTCGTAGCGCTGGGCGATGCGTCGTACGAGGGCGACGAGGTCGGTCTCCTCGCGGTGGAGGTCGGTCACCCCGACGTCGAGGCGCGAGAGTTCGAGCAAGTCGATCACCATCTGGTCGAACCGACGCACCTGACTGATGACGACATCGAGCGCCTGCTGTGTCCGCTCGTTCAGGTCGGCCCGACGCGCGTCGAGCACCTCGACCGCGGCCGCCAGGGCGGTGATGGGCGAGCGCAACTCGTGGCTCACGTCGCTGGCGAAGCGCGCCTCGCGTTCGATACGGGTCTGGACGGCGTCGGCCATCTCGTTGAACGACGTGACGAGTCGGGCCAGGTCGGGGTCGACCTCCTCGTCGAGTCGGGTGTCGAGTCCGCCCTCGGCGATGTCGCCGGCGGCCTCGCTCACCCTCTCGAGTGGGCGCATGATGCGACGGCCGACCGCGACGCCGACGAGTCCGGCCACCAGGGCGACCACGATCACGCCGACGATCAACGCCGAGCCGATGGCGGTCAGGGTGCGCTGCTCGTCGTCGAGTGGGAACGCCTCGAAATACTGGGCGTCGATGTCGGCGATGTGGACCGCCACCGCGATGTACGGCTGGTCGTCGAAGGTGAACCGTTGGCGCGACGTGGTTCCGGTGAGGGCCGCTTGCACCAACTCCGGGGGGAACGCGGCCTGCGTGTAGCGGATTTCCTGGCTGAAGTAGAGGTTCTCGGGCTGCAGGTGCAGGACCGCGAACCCGCCCTGCTCGGTGCGAACGTTGCTGATCAACTCGAACGCCTCGCTGCGTCGGGTGCGGATCTGCGAGCGGATCAGCTGGGCGTTGTTGAAGGCCTGGCGTTCGACGACGTCGTCGCGGCGCTGGAGGATGTACGACCGTGCGGTCAGATACGTGGCGGTCGAGAGCGCGACCGAGGCGAGCAGACCGGTGGCGACGAACAGCAACGTCACGCGCTGACGCAGGCTGATGGAGCGCAGTCGGTCCCGCAAGGTCACCCACTCATCCTGCCCGATCGGATCGGCGTCGACACCGGGCGTCCGGTGGCGGACAGCGAATCGCCCGGCTCGGGCAGGGCCAGCGAACCGGGCGAGATCCGTGTCGATCGCGCCGGGCGGTGAGGGCCAGGGGGAGGACGGCCCCCACCGCACCAGCGTGAACGGGGGTCAGTCTCCCGAGGGTCTGTGAAAGGACCGTGTGGCTTGTGTGCGTTTTGTGTAACAAATCGGGACCGGGCCACCGGATCGGCGAGAATCGCCCCGTGCACTCGCTGCTCTTCATCGAGGACGACGACCAAATCCGGTTGGCCCTGCGTCTGGCCCTGGAGGACGAGGGGTACGAGGTGCGCGAAGCCGCCGACGGGGCGGCGGGTCTGGCCGCGTTCCACCAGAGCGAACCCGACCTCGTGCTGCTCGACCTGCGACTGCCCGACATCTCGGGCTTCGAGGTCTGTCGGGCCATCCGGGCCATGAGCATCGTCCCGATCGTGATGGTCACCGCCGAGACCGACACGACCGACATGGTGTCGGGACTCGAGGCCGGGGCGGACGACTACGTGACGAAGCCGGTGGTGCCCAAAGAACTGGCGGCGCGCATTCGCGCGCACCTACGCCGGGTGCAGTTGCAGGTGACCGTCGCTCCGGCCACCTCGGAGACCTTCGGCGACATCGACCTGCGACGCGAGCAGGGTCTCGTCTTCAAGGCCGGTCGCGAGTTGTCGTTGACCAAGACCGAGTTCAACCTGCTCTGCGAGTTCGCCGATCACCCGAACGTGGTGTTGTCGCGCGACCAACTGTTGGAGCGGGTGTGGGGCTACGACTATCTCGGTGACAGTCGGCTCGTCGACGCGCACGTGCGTCGGTTGCGCGTGAAGATCGAGGACCACCCCGACGACCCGCGCATCATCCTGACCGTGCGCGGTCTGGGTTATCGGCTCATCCCCGGGTGATGTTGCGCAGGAACTCGGCCACCTCGCGGCGGTCGATCGACTTTCGCATCGGGGGCATGGCCGCCAGGATGTCGCGCCGGTAGCCCTTCACGGCGAGTCGCGAGTCGAAGACCGCCACCACCCCACGGTCGGAGGCGTTGCGAATGAGTCGTCCGGTCGCCTGGGCGAGCAGGGTCGCCGCCCGGGGCAAGTCGATGTCGCGGAAGGCGCGGTCGCCGAGCGCTTCACGTCGCGCACTGAGCAAAGGGTCGTCGGGCCGGGGGAACGGGATGCGGTCGATCGTCACGAGCGACAACGTGCGGCCGGGGATGTCGATGCCCTGGAAGAAGCTCGCCGTGGCGAACAGGCACGACGTTTCGTCGTCACTGAACAAACGCACGAGTTGGGCCCGGGGGAACTGGTTCTGCTCGAAGATGGTGACGTCGAGCCGCGGGCGCAGGGCCTGTGCGGCGGCTTCCATCGCCTTGTAGCTCGTGAAGAGGGCCAAGGTGCGTCCGCCGGCGGCCTCGATGAGGTGGTGGAGTTCGTCGTGCATCGCCGAGCGGAACGCGGGCGCGTTGGGCTCGGGAAGGGATTTGGCGCAGGAGAGAATCGCGTTCTCGCCGTAGTCGAAAGGGCTCTCGACGTTCAGCAGGCTCGTGTCCTCGAGCGGCAGACCGACGCGGGTCGGCATGTTGGCGGGGATGGTCGCGCTGGTCAGGATCGCGGTGTGTTTCGACCAGATCCCCTCGCGCAGGAACGACGAGACGTCGAGGGGCGCGATGTCGAGCACGGGACGATCGGCACGTCCGCTCACGAACGGGACGAAGGTGGCGTCGATGCCCAACGCGGCGTTGAGGGTGGCGTCGAGGCGACCGGCGAGCGTCTGGGCGCGCAGTCGACGTTGGGCCGAGTCCTCGTCCTTGGTCTCCACGCGCCGCAGCGCCTCGAGGGCGGTCGACACCACCCGCACCCCGTTGGCCAACACCTCGGCGACCGGTCGGGGCAACGGCGTCGACAAACGATTGTTGTGATCGGGGGCGAGCACCTCGGTGAGCATCGCTCCGACGTCGGTGATCATCTTGTGCAGGTCGGCGTCGTCGATGATTCGCCGGACGGCGTTGGCGAAGAAGGTGAAACTTCCGTCGCCGATCGAGAGCCCGATGGTGCCGCTCATCGTGTCCTCGAGACCGTGCGCCTCGTCGACGATCACGATCTCGTGCTCGGGTAGCAACGCCCCGTCGGATGCGATGTGGTTGCCGTAGAGGTGCGTGTTGACGACGATGACGTCGGCCTCGGCGGCTCTGGCCCTGGCCACCTCGGTGAAACACGAGCCGCCGAAGGGACAGCGGTTGGCCCCGGGGCACTCCTCGCTACCGACCGACACCGCGACCCGGGCCCGGTCGGAGGGCTTGAAGGTGAGCGAGTCGAGGTCGCCGCTCGCGGTCGTGGCGGCCCACGCGACGAGTTGGTCGATCTCGCGTTTGGTGGACGCGGAGTAATCGTCGAGTTCGAGCAGAGTCGGGGAGTCGTCCTTGCGGCGCTTGCTCGCGACCTCTCCGGTCAATTCGGCGACCCGCTGACGACAGACGTAGTTGCGACGACCCTTCAGTACCGCCCACGACACCTCGCGACCGAGGTATTCACGCAGCGCGTCGACGAGGAAAGGCAGGTCCTTGGAGGCCAGTTGGTCCTGCAGGTTCTTGGTGGCGGTGGCCACCACGGTGCGCTTGCCCGACATCATCGCGGGCACGAGGTACGCGATGGTCTTGCCGGTGCCGGTGCCGGCTTGGACGACGAGGTGCCGTCCCTCGGTGATGGCCTCCTCGACGGCCAGGGCCATCTGGCGTTGTCCTGGTCGACTCTCGGCGCGGGGCAACGCCGACGTGGCGATCTCGAGCGCGTCGGACAATCGGGGCATCGGGTCACCGTACCGCAGGGTCGCCGGACACGACGGGGACGGCGATGGTTCGCGGGCGTTTCAGTGTGCCGCCGCGCGACGGGCGAGGGCGATCGCGGCCACCAGATCGTCGTGCGAGTAGTCGGGCCAGGCCGCCGCGGCGAAGTGGATCGGCGCCCCCATCGACTGCCACAGGAGGAAGTTCGACACGCGGTGTTCGCCCGACGTGCGCACCATGAAGTCGACGCGCGGAAGGTCGGGCTCGTACATCGCGGCGTCGAGTGCTGCGACCGTCGGCTCGACTCCCGCGCGACGCAACCGGTCGGCGGCGTGGGCGATCTCGGCGCGGCTGCCGTAGTCGAAGGCCACGGTGAGGGTCATGCCGGTGTTCGCGGCGGTGTCGGTGATGGCCTTGCGTATGGCACGTTGCACGTAGCGGGGTGTGCGGGCGGTGGGTTCGTCGAACGGACGCCCGAGCCAGCGCACCCGGACCCCGAGGTCGTTCAGCTCGGCCACCCGTCCGAACAACTTCTCGTGGAGGCCGAGGATGTGGCGCACTTCGCGTCGCGGTCGCACCCAGTTCTCGGTCGAGAAACCGAAGACGGTCAGGTGGTCGACACCCAGACGGACCGCGGAGCGCACCACCTCGGCCAGATTCTCCTCACCCGCGGTGTGGCCGGCGGTTCGGGGCAGGTCGCGTTGACGAGCCCAACGGCCGTTTCCATCCATGATGCAGGCGACATGCACGGGTGAACCGTACCGACTCGGTCCGTGCGGGCGAAGACACCCCACCGACCACGGGGTGGGGCACAATGGAGCGGTGTTCACCCGTCGCGCGTCCGTTCGGTCCGCTTCCGAGGTGGGGAGCGAACTGCGACACGTCGTGGTGGTCGGCGGAGAGTTGACCGAATGGGAGTCCATGTCGGACTCGGAGTGGGGGCGACGCGTCGAGCTCATCGGATCGGTGGCGTCGCGCCACGGCGCCCGACACCTGACGGTCCTGCCCTACGGAGCGACGGGTGGCTCGTCGATGCGGGGGGCGGTCCGTCACGAATCGCACGCGGTTGCGGTCGTCGTCTCCTGGAGTGCCGACGGGCGCGAGCGCATCGCCGCGGCCGTGCGGTCGATCGACCCGGCACGGACGATCGACGAGCAGACGGTCGAGGAGGCGGTGCACGGCGAGGCGGGCGAACCGGATCTGGTCGTGGTGTTCGGGCCGTCCGACCGGTTGCCTCCGTCGCTCGTCTGGGAACTCGCGTACAGCGAGTTGGTCTTCGTCGACCGGAGTTGGGATTCCCTCGACGCCGCGGCGCTCGACGACGCCCTGGGTGTCTTCCACGGTCGGGAGCGTCGATTCGGCGGGGTCGATGGATGACCAGTCGGCTCTATCGGGACCGCGGCATCGTCCTGCGCACCTACAAATCCGGTGAGTCGGATCGCATCATCGTCTTTCTGACCGAGAACAACGGCAAGGTTCGCGCCATCGCCAAGGGAGTGCGCAAGACGCGGTCCAAGTTCGGTGGACGACTCGAGCCGATGTCTCTGCTCGACCTGCAACTCCACCGGGGCCGCGATCTCGACATCGTCAACCAGGTGGAGACGGTCGACAGTCTGCACGCGGTGTTCGGTGATCTCGACTCGATGACCGAGGCGATCGCGGCCCTCGAGGCCGTCGACCAGTTGGTGCCCGACCGCGAGCCGGTGGGAAACCTGTTCCGCATGCTCGTCGGGGTCCGCCGCACGTTGCTGACCCGACCGTCACCGCTCGTCGTGCCGGCGTTCCTCTGGAAGTTGCTCTCGTACGAGGGGGTTCATCCGGTTCTCGACCGGTGCTCGTCGTGCGGAGAGTCCGCCGTCTCGGAGTTCACGCTCTTCGACGTCGCACTCGGTGGCGTGGTGTGCTCGTCGTGTCGCTCGGGGGCCCCGATCTCGGGAGCGGCGCTCGACCTGATGCGCGAGGTGTTGGGTGGGAAGTTGGGCGACGCCCTCGATCGGGCCCATCATCCCGGCGGACAGACGCTCGACGACCCGGTGGTCAACGAGGTCGCGGCCTTGGCGACCCGCGCCTTCGAGCATCACGTCGAGCGGCGTCTGCGTTCGGTCTCGATCTTCGAACGGCACGAACCGGGTTCCTGATCGGCGCGTCACCCCCGTAGCCTTGCCACTCATGCCGGCCACGGACCTCGAACAGATCGTCAACTTGTGCAAGCGCCGGGGGTTCGTCTACCCGTCGGCCGAGATCTACGGCGGCTTTCGCAGTTCGTACGACTACGGTCCGCTCGGTTCGCTGATGTTGCGCAACGTGCGCGAGTCCTGGGTGCGCACGATGGTGCAGAAGCGCGACGACGTGGTGTTGATCGACGCCGCGATCCTCGGCCCGCCCCAGGTGTTCGAGGCCAGCGGCCACCTCGCGAACTTCAGCGACCCGCTCGTCGACTGCAAGAAGTGCAAACAGCGGTTCCGCGAGGATCACCTCGAGAACCCGAGCGTGTGTCCGGGTTGCGGCTCGGAGGGAACGCTCACCGAGGCGCGCGCATTCAACCTGATGTTCAAGACGTACGCCGGCCCCGTCGAGGGCTCCGGAGCCGAGGTGTACCTGCGTCCCGAGACCGCCCAAGGCATGTTCGTGAACTTCACGAACGTCCTGCAGACGAGTCGCAAGAAGCCGCCCTTCGGAATCGCCCAGGTCGGCAAGAGCTTCCGCAACGAGATCACACCGGGCAACTTCATCTTCCGCACGCGCGAGTTCGAACAGATGGAACTGGAGTTCTTCGTGCCGCCGGCCGAAGGCCCGAAGTGGTACGAGTACTGGTGCAACGCGCGTATGCAGTGGTACGTCGACCTCGGAATTCCGGCTGACATGTTGCGTCTGCGGGCGCACGACGCCGACGAGCTGTCGCACTACTCCGCGGGCACCGCCGACGTGGAGTTCGCGTACCCCTGGGGATGGGGCGAACTCGAGGGCATCGCCCAGAGAACCAACTTCGACCTCAATCAGCACGCGACCCACTCCGGGCAGAAGCTCGACTTCTTCGACCAGGCGACGAACGAGCGCTACGTGCCCTTCGTGATCGAGCCGGCCGCCGGCGTGAATCGCGCCATGGCCGCCTTCTTGTTGGCGGCCTACGAGGAACAAGAAGTCGGCGACGAGACCCGCACCGTGTTGCACCTCCACCCGCGCCTCGCCCCGTACAAGGTCGCCGTGCTGCCGTTGAGCAAGAAGGACAACCTCACGCCGGTGGCCCGCGCGGTGTTCGCGTCGCTCGGCGAGCGGTACATGGTCGACTACGACGACACCCAGTCGATCGGCAAGCGGTACCGCCGTCAGGACGAGATCGGCACTCCGCTGTGCGTCACCGTCGACTTCGACTCGCTCGAGGACCACGCCGTGACCATCCGCGACCGCGACTCGATGGAGCAGGTGCGCGTACCGATCGCCGACCTCGAGAACGAGGTCCGGGCGCGTCTCGGCTTCTGAGCGCCCCACTCCGAGCGTCTACTCTTCAATCGGGCCCCGGGCCCTCGAACCACGGAGGAATCGTCCACATGGCCAAAGTCGCCGTCATCGCCAAGATCGCCGCTCAAGAGGGCAAGCGGTCCGACCTCGCCAAGGCCCTGCAGGCCGCACTCGACACCGCTCAGGGCGAGGCCGGCACGGAGGCCTACATCCTGCACGAGGACGCCTCGGACGCGAACCTGTTGTGGATGTACGAGATGTACACCAATCAGGACGCCCTGACCGTCCACATGGGTTCGGACGCGTTCAAGGCCCTCGGCCCGGCGATCATGCCGTTCCTGGCCGGTCGCCCGGAGTTGATCTTCGTGACGCCCATCGGTGGCAAGGGCGCCTGATCCCCCAGTGACGCCGCGCGCGACCTATCTCGACCGGATCGTCGCCTGGCACCGCGACCGCGCCGCCGCCGACGAGCGTGATGCGGCCGCCCTCGAAGGTCGTTGCCGGGCGATGGCGCCGACGCGGGGATTCCGTGAGCGTTTGCGCAGCGACGCCGCGACCGGTCTCGCCGTCATCACCGAGGTGAAACGGCGGTCGCCCTCGAAAGGCGACCTGAACGTCGACCTCGATCCGACCGCGTTGTCTCTCGCTTACCGCGACGGCGGCGCCTCGTGCCTGTCGGTGCTGACCGACGAGAACTTCTTCGGTGGTTCGATCACCGATCTGCAGCTGGCCTCGGCCGCCAGCGGGTTGCCGGTGTTGCGCAAGGACTTCACGGTCAGCACCTTCGACGTCCTCGACGCGCGCCTGATGGGCGCCGACTGTGTCCTCCTGATCGTCGCCGCGCTCTCCGACGCCGAGCTGGCCGACTTTCACGGATTGGCGGTCTCGGTGGGCCTCGACGTGTTGGTCGAGATCCACGACGAGGAGGAACTGGCGCGAGCGGTCGCGGTCGGGGCCGATCTCGTCGGGGTGAACCAACGCGACCTCGTCACGTTCGAGGTCGATCACGAACGGGCCGTCCGTG
>JBJTFY010000140.1:0-3941 GCA_046093625.1 Actinomycetota bacterium | reverse complement strand
GCCGCGCGGCTTCTGGTGCTTCTTCGCGACGTTGATGCCGTCGACGATGACCTGGTTGGTCGAGGGCATGACCCGCGAAACGGTGCCTTCCTTGCCCTTGTCCTTGCCCGAGATCACCACGACGGTGTCACCCTTCTTGATCTTCATCTCAGAGCACCTCCGGGGCCAGCGAGACGATTCGCATGAACTTCTTGTCGCGCAGTTCGCGACCCACGGGTCCGAAGATGCGCGTTCCGCGCGGCGTGAGGTCGTCCTTGATGATGACCGCGGCGTTCTCGTCGAAGCGGATGTAGCTGCCGTCGGGACGGCGCTTTTCCTTCTTCACGCGAACGACGACGCACTTCACGACGTCGCCCTTCTTGACTCCGGCACCCGGGATGGCGTCCTTGACGGTCGCCACGAAGATGTCGCCGATCGAGGCGTAACGGCGGCGCGTGCCACCGAGCACCTTGATGCAGAGCACTTCCTTGGCTCCGCTGTTGTCCGCCACGCGTAGGCGGCTTTCCTGCTGGATCATTGTGATTCCTCCGTCGTTCCCTGGCCGCTCACTTGGCCCGCTCGAGGATCTCGACGACGCGCCAACGCTTGGTCTTCGACAGCGGACGGGTCTCCATGACGCGCACCTTGTCGCCGATGTTGGCGTCGTTGGCCTCGTCGTGCGCGTAGAGCTTCTTGGTGCGCATGACGAACTTGTTGTACTTGGGGTGGCGCACGCGCTCGACCACGTCGACGACGATCGTGCGGTCCATCTTGTTGGACGACACGATGCCTTCGCGGATCTTGCGGTTGGCGCGCTCGGTGGTTTCGGTGTTCTCGGACATGTCGTTCACTTTCCGGCCTCGGCCGCGGCGATCTCGCGCTGACGGATGAGGGTGTTGATGCGGGCGATGCGACGACGGACGCGACGCAATTCGCTGTGGTTGTCGAGCTGGCCGGTCGCGCTGCGGAACCGGAGGTTCAGCGCTTCCTGCTTGGCGGCGCGCAGACGGTCGACCAACGACGCGAGGTCGAGTTCGCTCAGTTCGCCGCGGTCCTTACTGGCCTTGGTTGCCATGATCAGATCGCCTCCTCGCGGGTGATGATGCGCGCCTTGATCGGCAGCTTCTGGATCGCCTTGTCGAGCGCCTCGAGAGCCTGCTCGCGCACCGGGAACGACAGCTCGAAAAGAACGCGACCCGGCTTGACCACGGCCACCCAGAACTCGGGGTTGCCCTTGCCCGAACCCATGCGGGTCTCGGCCGGCTTCTTGGTCACCGGCTTGTCCGGGAACACGTTGATCCAGACCTTGCCACCGCGCTTGATGTGACGGGTCATGGCGATACGAGCGGCCTCGATCTGGCGGGCGGTGAGCCAGCACGGCTCGAGGGCCTGGATTCCGTACTGACCGAAGGCCAGTTCGCTTCCACCCTTGGCCATACCGCCGGTGCGGCCACGGTGGTGCTTACGGTGTGCGACTTTGCGGGGCATCAACATGTCGATCAGTCCTGTCCGCGGAAGTGCGGGGTCTCGTGGCCCTCGTGGGTACGACGGGCGATCTCTTCTTCTTCGTCGAGAAGCGCCTCGAGCAAGGGGTCGGCTTCCTTGACGAGCGGCGCGGCCTCGATGACGTCCTCGGCCTTGCGACGTCCGCTCGACGACACGACCTTGCGGGCACCGGGGGCGCCGGAGGTCTCGCCGACGGCCATGGCGGCCTCGCGAACGATCTTGTCCTCGGTCTGGGGCTTGTACGGCAGGATGTCGCCGCGGTAGATCCAGACCTTCACACCGACGCGACCGCTCGAGGTGCGGGCCTCGCGGAAGCCGTAGTCGATGTCGGCGCGCAACGTGTGCAACGGCACGCGACCCTCGCGATACCACTCGGTGCGGCTCATCTCGGCGCCGCCGAGGCGACCCGAGCACTGCACGCGGATGCCGAGGGCACCGGCCTTCTGGGCGTTCTGCACGGCGCGCTTCATGGCGCGACGGAAGGCGATGCGCCCGACCAACTGATCGGCGACACCCTGGGCGATCAGCGCGGCGTCAAGTTCGGGGGACTTGATCTCGACGATGTTCAACTGCACCTTGAGGTTGCCCGTGAGCTTGGTGAGCCCGGCGCGCAACTCGTCGGCCTTGGCTCCCTTGCGTCCGATGACGATGCCGGGACGCGCGGTGTGGATGTCGACCTTGAGGGTCTCGCCACGCTTGCGCTCGACCTCGACGCGCGAGATCGCCGCGTCGGGCAACGCCTCGTCGATGTAGGCGCGAATCTTCCAGTCCTCGGTGAGGTACTCCTTGTACTGGCGCTCGCTGAACCAGCGGCTCTTCCATTCGGTGGTGACACCGAGACGGAAGCCGTACGGGTTGATCTTCTGGCCCATCAGTTGGTCTCCTCGGCGTCGGGCGTGGTGCTGGTCTCGTTCTCGGCGACCGCGTTCTCGACCGCGACGGTGGCCTCGGTGCTCTCGGTCGACTCGCCGCCCTTGGTGGCGCGGGCCTCGCGACTCTTGGTCACGCGGGCCCGACGGTCGGCCACGCCACCGGTGCGACCGGCGCGGCGACCCGACACGGCGCGCTCGCGGCGGGCCTGAACCACCGACAACAGGTCGGCTTCGATGACGTCGAGCACGATCGTGATGTGGCACGTGCGCTTGTTGATGCGGGTGGCGCGACCGCGGGCGCGCGGCTTGAAGCGGCGCAGGGTCGGACCCTCGTCGGCGTAGCAGGCCTTGACGTAGAGGGTCTCGGCTTCCAACGAGTCGTTGTTCACCGCGTTGGCGACGGCCGAGGCCAACACCTTGCGCACCACGCGGGCGGCTTCGCGCTCGGTGACCTGCAGGATCTGGTCGGCGCTCACGACGTCACGACCACGGATCAGGTCGAGCACGACGCGGGCCTTGGAGGCCGACATGCGCGAGCCGCGCACGCTGGCGCGGGTGCCGGTGCGCTCGCCGGCGACGAACGAGCGCTCGTTCAACTTGGGACCGGTCATTACTTCTTACCCTTCGTGTTCTTCTCCTGGCCGGCGTGGTACTTGAAGGTGCGAGTCGGCGAGAACTCACCCAACTTGTGACCGACCATCGCCTCGGTGACGTACACCGGGACGTGCTTGCGACCGTCGTGCACCGCGATGGTGTGCCCGACCATGTCGGGGATGATCGTGGAACGACGACTCCAGGTCTTGATGACCTTCTTCTCGTTGGCGGCGTTCAGTGCGTCGACCTTCTTGACCAAGTGGTCATCGACGAACGGGCCCTTCTTCAGGCTGCGCGACATGTGTTACCTCGATCCCTTAGCGACGGCCCTTGGCCGAACGACGACGACGGATGATCAACTTCTGCGACGCCTTGTTGGTGTCGCGGGTACGGCTCTCGGGCTTGCCCCACGGCGACACCGGCGGACGTCCACCGGAGGTCTTGCCTTCTCCACCGCCGAGCGGGTGGTCGACGGGGTTCATGGCCACGCCACGGGTCTGGGGGCGCACGCCCTTCCAGCGGTTGCGTCCGGCCTTGCCGATCTTGATGAGCTCGTGCTCGGCGTTGCCGACCTCGCCGACGGTGGCGCGACAGTCGATGAGGACGCGACGCATTTCGGAGCTGGGCAGACGGAGCGTGGCGTGGTCGCCGTCCTTGGCGACCAACTGCACGCCCACACCGGCCGAGCGGGCCATCTTGCCGCCCTGACCGGGACGCAACTCGACGTTGTGCACCATGGTGCCGACCGGCATGTAGCGCAACGGCAACGCGTTGCCGGGCTTGATGTCGGCCTTGGGACCGCTCGAGACGTGGTCGCCGACGTTCATGCCCTTGGGCGCCAGGATGTAGGCCTTCTCGCCGTCGGCGTAGTGCAACAGCGCGATGCGACAGGTGCGGTTCGGGTCGTACTCGATGGTGGCGACCTTGGCGATCACGCCGTCCTTGTTGCGCTTGAAGTCGATGACGCGGTACTGCTGCTTGTGTCCGCCA
>JBJTFY010000139.1:0-3373 GCA_046093625.1 Actinomycetota bacterium | reverse complement strand
CTGGTGATCGCCCTGGCCGTGTCGTTCGCCGTGGCGGGACTGGCGGTGCTGGCCGCCCGTCGTCGCCGCGAGGAGTCGATGGCCTGATCCTCCCCTGTCCGATGCCACGACCGCGAGGGCCCCGATTCGGTTCGCCGAGTCGGGGCCCTCGTGCGTTCGGGGTGCCGAATGTGTGGCACACCCGCCGAGGGCGTAGGGTTTCCCGCTTGTGAAGAGGCCGTATCGCGTCGTCGTCGCCAAGCCCGGTTTGGACGGACATGACCGGGGTGCCAAGACCATCACCCGGGCCCTGCGCGACCACGGTTTCGAGGTGATCTACACCGGTCTCCATCAGACTCCCGAGCAGATCGCCGAGACCGCCCTGCAAGAGGACGTCGACGCGGTCGGGCTGTCGTTGCTCTCGGGGGCCCACCTCACGTTGTTCCCCCGCACCATGGAGGAATTGAAGAGCCGCGGCATGGACGACGTCCTCATCTTCGGTGGCGGGGTCATCCCCGATGCCGACGCTCGTACCCTGCGCGAGCAGGGAGTCGCCGAGATCTTCGGCCCCGGCTCGTCGCTCAAGGGCATCGCCCAATGGCTCGAGAACGCGCTCGACGAACGCGAGTGAGCGTTCACTGACATCGCCTTACAGGAGGAAACAAGCACATGGACCTGTTCGAGTATCAGGGCAAGCAGTACTTCGCCCGCTACGACATTCCGGTCAGCCCGGGTGGAGCCGCCGACACCGTCGACGAGGCCGTCAAGGTCGCCGATCGATCCGGCTACCCGGTGGTGGTGAAGGCCCAGGTTCAGGTGGGCGGCCGCGGCAAGGTCGGCGGCATCAAGTTGGCCAACAACGCCGAAGAGGCCCGCTTCCACGCCAACAACATCCTCGGGATGGACATCAAGGGTCACGTGGTGAAGCGACTGTGGGTCGAACACGCCAGCGACATCGCCGAGGAGTACTACGCCTCGTTCTCCCTCGACCGCGCGGCCAAGAAGCACCTCCTCATGCTGTCGGCTCAGGGCGGTGTCGACATCGAGGAAGTGGCGGCGAAGGATCCCGACGCCATCGTGAAGCTCCACATCGATCCGGTCGACGGGTTGAGTGCCGCCGTGGCCCGCAAGGCCGCCGTCGACGCCAAGATCCCCGACAAGGCCCTCGACGGTGTGGCCTCCATCCTCGTCCAGTTGTACCGCTGCTTCACCGAGGGTGACTGCGACCTGGCCGAGATCAACCCGCTCATCTTGAAGCCCACCGGCGAGGTGCACGCGCTCGACGCCAAGGTGAGCCTCGACAACAACGCGTCCTTCCGTCATCCGGAGTGGGAGGAGTACCGCGCCACCGAGGAACTCGACGCGCGTGAGCAGTTGGCCCGCACGCACGATCTCCAGTACATCGGTCTCGACGGAACCGTGGGCATCATCGCCAACGGTGCCGGACTGGCCATGAGCACCCTCGACGTGGTGAATCAGGTCGGTGGCAAGGCCGCCAACTTTCTCGACATCGGAGGCGGTGCGAACGCCGACGTGATGGCCGCGGCGCTCGAGGTCATCAACTTCGACCAGAACGTGTCGTCCATCTTCATCAACATCTTCGGTGGCATCACCCGCGGCGAGGAAGTGGCCAAGGGCATCGTCGAGGCCCTGGGCCGCGTCGACCTGCGCGCTCCCATCGTCATCCGCCTCGACGGCACCAACGCCGAGGAGGGTCGCGAGATCCTGAAGAACGCCGGAATCCCGGAGTCCAAGCTCGTCTCCAAGCCCACCATGCTCGAAGCGGCGCGCGCCGCGGTCGCCCTCTCGAACGGAAAGTGAAGCCATGGCCATCTTCGTGAATCAGAACACCAAAGTCATCGTGCAGGGTCTCACGGGCGGACAGGGCAAGTACCACGGTCTGCGCAACAAGGCCTACGGCACCCAAGTGGTCGGCGGCGTGACGCCGGGCAAGGGTGGCACCGACGTCGAGGGCATTCCGGTCTTCAACTCGGTCGCCGAGGCCGTGGCGGCCACCGGAGCCGACGCCTCGTTCATCGCCGTTCCGCCCAAGGCCGCGTCGTCGGCCATCCTCGAAGCCGCGGCCGCGGGCCTTCGCTTCGTGGTGTGCATCACCGAGGGCATTCCGGCCCAGGACGAGGCCAAGGTGTACAACACGCTCGTTCGCGACTACCCCAACACGCGCCTGTTGGGTCCGAACTGCCCGGGCATCATCAGCCCAGGCAAGTGCAACATCGGCATCACCGCCGGTGAGATCGCCGAGTTGCCCAAGGCCGGCAAGAAGAACGTGGGCATCGTGAGCCGTTCGGGAACCTTGACCTATCAGGCGTTGTACGAACTGAAGCAGCGCGGCATCGGCGTGAGCACCTGCGTGGGAATCGGTGGCGACCCGGTGCCGGGCACCAACTTCATCGACTGCTTGCGCGAGTTCCAGGCCGACCCCGAGACCGACGCCATCATCATGATCGGTGAGATCGGTGGTTCGGCCGAGGAAGAGGCCGCCGAGTTCATCAAGGCCAACGTGACGAAGCCGATGAGCGCCTACATCGCCGGCGTCACGGCTCCGGCCGGCAAGAAGATGGGCCACGCCGGCGCCATCGTGTCGGGCGGCAAGGGCACGGCACAGGGCAAGATGGACGCGTTGCGCGCCGCCGGTGTGAAGGTGGGCCAGAACCCCACCGAGGCCGGTGACCTGATGGCCGAGATCATCAAGAGCATCAGCTGAGAAACTTCTCGGTCGGTCCCGACCGGAACGAGAAACGACAGGGCCCCGGGGTTTCCCCCGGGGCCCTCGACTTTCGTGGTCGCCGAGACGGCGTCGAAATCAGCCTTGGCCGAAGCCACCTTTCAACTTGTTGATGTCCTTCAGGTCGTTGATGTTGCCACCGCTCTCGGTGTAACCGATGAACGCACCGGCGGCGGCCGCGAGCACGGCGACCGTCGACAGGATCATGCCGATTCCGCGTTGGTACTCGATCCCCAAGAGCTCTGCCCCATCAGCACCATCGATGGGGTTGAAGATGATGCGGATCAGGATCAGCACGGCCGCGACGGCGTTGGCGAGCAACATCAACATCGGCAGATTCGCCTTGCCCGACTTCATGTTGCCCGTGGCCGTCAACACGGTGATGATGCCGGTGGCCAGCACGAGGATCCACGGGATGGTGCCGGTGACGAAGAAGTCGAACACCTTCGCGTCTGTGGCGATTGAGATGTCTTCACTGGAGACGGTCACCCAGTTGAAGAAGCCGAAGATCAGGAAGCCGATCGCGCCACCCACCTTCAGCCAGTCCGACGTCTTGAATTTCGAAAAGTCCATGTCATCCCTCCGTGGCGCGACCCGTGTCGCGTCAAGACGACAGTACCGACATCGTCACCCCCGAATGGACGATTC
>JBJTFY010000138.1:0-2790 GCA_046093625.1 Actinomycetota bacterium | reverse complement strand
CATCTCGAGTGCGGTGGGTCCGCTCCCCCACAACACTCCTCCGGTGGACAACGACACGCGTTCGTTACCGAGCGTCACCTTGGCCAACCGCCAACCCTCGTTCTCGGCACCGACGAGGTTCTCGACGGGGATACGTGCGTCGGTGAAGAACACCTCGTTGAACGTCGACGCGCCCGTCATCTCCTTGATCGGACGGATCTCGATGCCCGGGGTGTCCATCGGGCAGATGAAGTACGAGACGCCCTTGTGCTTCGGGGCGTCGGGGTCGGTGCGCGCGATCAGAATGCCGTACTTCGCGTGTTGCGCACCGCTCGTCCAGATCTTCTGTCCGTTGACCACGTACTCGTCACCGTCGCGCACGGCCCGCGTGCCGAGGTTCGCCAGGTCGCTGCCGCTTCCCGGCTCGCTGAACAACTGGCACCAGAAATCCTCACCCGACAGCAGTCGGGTCAGGTAGCGGCTCTTCTGCTCGTCGCTCCCCGCATACAGGATCGTCGGTCCGGCCCACCCGATGCCGATGGGGTTCGCCGGACGGCGGATTCCAGCCTTGGACAACTCGTCGTCGATGATCAGCTGGTGAATCGGGTCGGCGTCGTGGCCGTACGGCGAAGGCCAGTGCGGCGCGACGTATCCCGACTCGGCGAGGACCCTCGGACTCGGACGTGGGTTGGCGGCGATCCACTCGCGAACGGCCACCCGACGGGGATCGTCGACCGCGGGCATCTGGAAATCCACGAGGTGAGATTATTGGGGAGACCCCCGTCGGCGTACCATCGCAAAGTGACCCGCCTCGGTCCCAGCCACACCTGGAACTTCTCGGACTCGTGGGAGGCCATCGCTCGCGCGGTGCCGGACTCTCCCGCGCAGTTCGCCCGCGTCGGGCACTGGACATGGTCGGAGTTCGACCGCCGGGCCAACGGGATCGCGCGTGCGCTGGTCGACGGCGGGGCACGGCGCCAGGACAAAGTCGCGCAGTATCTCTACAACTGCCCGCAGTATCTCGAGTGCATCCACGCCACGTTCAAGGCCGGGCTCGCGCCAGTCAACACGAATTACCGCTACACCCCCGACGAGTTGGTCTATATCTGGGACAACGCCGACGTGGTGGCCGTGGTGTTCCATGGCTGTTTCGCCGACACCATCGCCGCCCTGCGCCATCGGGTCCCCCGTGTCTCGACCTGGCTGTGGGTCGACGATTCGTCCGGTCCGTGCCCCGCGTGGGCCGTCGACTACGACGTGGTGGCCGAGGCCGGTGGAGTCGACGCGGTGGTTGCACCGTGGGGCCGATCGGGCGACGACCTCGTGCTGATGTCCACGGGCGGGACCACCGGCATGCCCAAAGGTGTCATGTGGCGACAAGAGGACCTGCTGCTCGCCCTCGACGACGCGAACCGCGTCAAGTTGCCGGCGACACCGACCGCCGACGCACTCGACCAGCGCGTCGCCAAGCGCGGCCCGCGCAATCTTCCGGCGGCGCCGTTGATGCACGGCACCGGCTTGTTCAACGCCATGAGCAACCTCATGATCGCCGGTTCGATCGTCACCATGAGCGGTCGGAAGTTCGATCCGGTCGAACTGCTCGACACCATCCCACGATTCTCCGTGAACTCGATGTCGATCGTCGGCGACGCCTTCGCCAAGCCGATCCTGCGCGCACTCGACGCCGAACCCTCGCGCTGGGACCTCGCGTCGCTCCGCGTCATCGTGTCGAGTGGCGTGATGTTCGCCGCCGAGACCAAGGCCGGTTTGTTGCGCCACAACGGTCGTTTGATCATGGTCGACTCCCTCGGTTCGTCCGAGGCCATCGGCATGGCGCAGAACACCACCACCGCCGAGGGTTCGGCGCGCACCGCCACGTTCCAACTCGGACCCAACACCAAGGTGCTCACCGAGTACGGACGCGAGGTCGTTCCCGGCTCGGGCGAACGAGGTCGCGTCGCGCTGAGGGGTCACACTCCCGTCGGGTACTACAAGGATGCCGAGAAGTCGGCCAAGACCGTCGTGGTGTTCGACGGCGTCCGTTGGTCGATACCCGGGGACTGGGCGACCGTCGACGCCGACGGAACGGTGCAGTTGCTCGGTCGCGGCAGCCAGTGCATCAACACGGGAGGCGAAAAGGTCTACCCCGAGGAGGTCGAGGAGGTTCTGAAGTTGCATCCCGACGTCGCCGACGCGGCGGTGGTCGGTCTGCCCGACGAACGCTTCGGCCAGGCGATCACCGCTCTCGTCGAGCCGTTGCCGGGGAGTGCACCGACCGAGAGCGCGATCATCACACACGTGCGTTCGCGCCTGGCCGCGTACAAAGCCCCCAAACGCGTGGTGTTCGTCGAATCCGTCGGTCGGGCCGGAAACGGAAAACTCGACTACAAGAGCCTCACCGAGCGGGCGGCCCGCACCCTCGGCTAGCGTCTCTCAATCACCCGCACTCTCACGGAACGAGGTACCCATGTCCGCACTCGGATACGACGGAAAGGTCGCGATCATCACCGGCGCCGGAGGTGGCCTCGGCCGCCAGCACGCGTTGCTCATGGCTCGGCGCGGCGCGCTGATCGTCGTGAACGACCTCGGTGGATCGGTCGACGGGACCGGAGCCAACGCGTCGGCGGCCCAGAAGGTCGTCGACGAGATCAAGGCCGCCGGAGGCGAGGCGGTCGCCGATCACAACTCGGTGGCCACTCCCGAGGGCGGCGAGGCCATCGTGCAGACCGCGATCGACGCCTTCGGTCGCGTCGACATCGTGATCAACAACGCCGGAATCCTGCGCGACAAAGCGTTCCACAACATGGAACC
>JBJTFY010000137.1:0-17825 GCA_046093625.1 Actinomycetota bacterium | reverse complement strand
GTCGTGAGCGCCAGATCGCTGATGGGATCGTTCCAGTAGGTGTCGAGTCCGAGCGAGACGATCACCATCGACGGGGCGAAAGATGCGATGCTCTCGCAGGCGACGCCCAGGCGATCGACGTACTCGTCGTCCTCGGCCTCGGCTTCGAACACCACGTTGAGGTTCGCCCCGCGACCTTTGCCGGCCCCCGTCTCGTCCTCGTGTCCGATGAACCAGGGGTACGCACGGTTCGGGTTGCCGTGCAGCGACACGAACTGGACATCGTCGCGCTCGTAGAAGATCTGCTGCGTGCCGTTGCCGTGGTGGTAGTCGACGTCGAGAACCGTGACCTTGGTGCCGGTGGTGGACGCCACGTGGTGAGCGACCACCGCGGCGTTGTTGAAGTAGCAGAACCCCCCGAACACGCTGCGCGCCGCGTGATGTCCGGGTGGGCGACACAGCCCGTACGAACTGGGCGCGCCGGCCAACACCTTGTCGGCCGCCGTGAGCGCGACGTCGACCGAGGCCCGCGCCGCGCGATACGTGCCTTCGACCATGGGGGTGGCGGTTTCGTAGCACCAGTATCCGAAGGCCGCGGCCGCTCCGTTGGGCGGTCGGGCGTCGCTCATGCCGTCGCGCAAGCCCGTGTGCAACATCGCCTCGGGGGCGAACTCGCTGCGGCCCGTGGCCCGGTGCATCTCGGGCCAGGCCGACTCCAGGTAGTCGATCAGGCCGATGTCGTGGACCTGTTCGATCGGCGCACGACCGTGCTCGTCGAGGTCGACGAAGCGGAAACGCGAATCGGTCTCGAGTTGCCGCCGGATCGTCTCGGCCCGCTCACCTCGTTCGTAGGTGGGAATCGGTTGGCCGAGGTTGATCTCGAGTTTGGGGTTCTGCAGTCGGTGAAGTTCGGTCCAGACGACGTCCATGACGCTCAGACTAAGCGCGCCCGGTGTCGCGGAACGGGGTGTCGAGGAACGGCGGCCAGTCGCCGCCTCCGTGCACCTCGATGGTGGCGCCACTCACGGACGAGGCGAGCGGCGAGGCGAGGTACACACAGGCATCGCCGATCTCCTCGGGCCGGGCCAAGCGACCGATGGGTATCTGGGCGCCGGTGCGTCGCACTCCCTCTTCGTCGCCGTAGTGCAAGTGGGCGAGTTCGGTGCGCACCATGCCCACGGTCACCAGGTTGACGCGCACCTTGGGCAACCATTCTTGACCCGTCGTGCGCGTGTAGTTCGCCAAGCCGGCCTTGGCCGCGCCGTACGCGGCGACCGTGGGGGCCGGACGCTCGGCCGAGACACTGCCGATGTTCACGATGGAGCCACCGTCGGGCTGGCTCTGCATGTGGCGGTTCGCCGCCTGACTGCACCACATGGCCGAGAAGAGGTTCACCGCCACGATCTTCTGCGCGAAATTGGCCGAGGCCGTGGCGGAGTCCGACGGCGGACTGCCTCCGGCGTTGTTCACCAACGTGTCGAGACGTCCGAAGCGTTCGACGACGGCATCGATCATCCCCGTCGCCTCGTCGGGTTCACGGAGGTCCACCGCGAAACCGGTCCAGTCGGCGGGCAGGTCGTCGGGCAGGTTGCGAGCGCACACCACCACCGTGGCCCCGGCGTCGGCGAAACGTCGCGCGATGCCCTTGCCCACTCCCTTGGTGCCACCGGTGATGAGTGCCACCTTGCCCGAGAAGTCGATGGTCAATGCCACGACCTGCACCCTAGTGCCGGACCCTCCTTCGTTTCTGACGCATCGTCAGATCGGGAGTAGCCTCGCCCCCGTGGGAATCACCTCGAAGATCGACGACCGCGGCATCGCCGAAGTGGTCATGGACTGTCCGCCCGTCAACGCACTCACCGTGGCCGAGTGGTTCGGCTTGGCCGACACCATCACCGCGCTCGGTCGCGACTCCGCCGTTCGCGTGGTGGTGCTGCGGGCCGAAGGTCGGGGGTTCAACGCCGGCGTCGACATCAAGGAGATGCAGAACACCGAGGGTTTCGACGCCCTCATCGGCGCGAACAAGGGGTGCTTCGCGGCCTTCGCCGCGGTGTACGACTGCCCGGTTCCGGTGATCTCGGCGGTGGCCGGTTTCTGCGTCGGTGGCGGAATCGGACTGGTCGGCAACAGCGACATCATCATCGCCAGCGACGACGCCTTCTTCGGACTTCCCGAGGTCGACCGTGGCGCTCTCGGTGCGGCGACCCATCTCGCCCGATTGGTGCCCCAACACAAGATGCGCGCCATGGTCTACACCTCGGCCACGGCGACGGCCGCCGAACTGCACGCGTTCGGCAGCGTGCTGCAGGTGGTGCCCCGCGCGGAACTGCGCGACGCCGCGATGACCCTCGCGGCCAGCATCGCCGACAAGCACCCCACCGTCATCCGCGCCGCCAAGGAAAGTCTGAACGGCATCGACCTGTGGGACGTGAAGCGCAGTGACCGCTTCGAGCAGGGGTTCACGTTCGAGCTCAACCTCACGGGCGTCAGCGACGAATTGCGCGACGACTTCGCCGGCACCGACAAGAAGAACGACAAGAAGCGCTGAGCCCATGAGCGACACGCGCAGCAAGGTGATCACCGAGGACCAGGCGATCGCGTCCCTCGAGAGCGGCATGACCATCGGCATCGGTGGGTGGGGAAGCCGCCGCAAGCCCATGAGCCTCGTGCGCGCGCTCTTGCGCTCCGACGTCTCCGATCTCACCGTCGTGTCGTACGGCGGGCCCGACGTCGGTCTGCTGTGCGCGGCCGGAAAGGTGCGTCGCCTGGTGTACGGCTTCGTGTCGCTCGATTCCATCGCGCTCGAACCGCACTTCCGCGCGGCGCGTCAGGCCGGCACCATCGCCGAACCGGTCGAGTACGACGAGGGCATGTTGCAGTGGGGGCTGTACGCCGGTTCGTTGCGCCTGCCGTTCCTACCCACTCGCGCCGGTCTCGGCAGTGGTGTCATGGACGTGAACCCCTCCCTGAAGACCGTGAAGTCACCGTACGCCGACGGCGAGGAGTTGTTGGCCGTGCCCGCGATTCGCCTCGACGCCGCCTTCGTGCACATGAACCGCGCCGACGTGCGAGGCAACGCGCAATACCTCGGACCCGACCTGTACTTCGACGACTTGTTCCTCGGAGCGTGCGAACCGGGCCGTCGTTTCGTGTCGGCCGAGAGGATCATTCCCACCGCGGATCTGTTGAAGGAAGGCACGTTCCACACGTTGCGCATCAACCGCGCTATGGTCGACGGCGTGATCCACGCGCCGAACGGCGCGCACTTCACCACGTGCGAGCCCGACTACGGACGCGACGAGGCCTTCCAGAAGGCCTACGTCGACGCCGCGCGCGACGCCGACAGTTGGAAGGCCTTCTCCGATCGATTCCTCTCCGGCGACGAGAGCGCGTACCAATCCGCCGTCACCACGTGGCGAGCCGAGGTCGCGGCCGCGAAGGAGGCATCGAAGTGAGCGAATCACCCGCACTGGCCGACGTCATCGCGGTGGCCTGCGCCGAGGCCTGGCGCGGAGACGGCGAGATCTTCGCCTCGGGCATGGGCGTCATGCAGATGCTCGGCGCGCGTCTGGCGCGGGCCACCTTCGAACCCGACTTGATGGTGTCCGACGGCGAGGCCTTCTACGTGGCCGGCGATCTACCCATCGGCGGCACGAACAAGACGGTCGAAGGCTGGATCCCCTTCCGCAGCGTCTTCGACACCCTGGCCGGCGGCCGACGCCACGTGATGATGGGTGCGAGCCAGATCGATCGTTACGGCAACACGAACATCGCCAACATCGGACCGTGGGCCAAGCCGAAGGCACAGTTGCTCGGCGTGCGCGGTGGACCCGGCAACACCGTCAACAACGCGACCAGCTTCTTCATCCCCAAGCACCAGACGTCGGTGTTCGTGGCGTCGGTCGACATGGTCAGTGGCGTCGGCTACGACCGCGCCCGCAAGATCGGTGGCTTCATCGCCCGGCGTCACGACCTGCGACGGGTGATCACCAACCTCGGTGTGCTCGACTTCGCCACGGCCGACAACTCGATGCGCATCGTGAGCGTGCACCCGGGCGCGTCCGTCGACGAGATCGTCGCGAACACGGGTTTCGAGTTGACCGTGCCTGCCGAGGTTCCGGTCAGCCGTGGTCCCACCGCCGAGGAATTGGATGCCATCGGTCGCATCGACCCCAAGGGGCTTCGCCATCGGGAGATCCCCTCGTGACCGTGATCCCCCACGAGCGCCTGCGCACCTCGTTGTGCGATCTGGTGGGCGTTCGATATCCGATCGTTCAGACCGGCATGGGTTGGGTGGCCGGTCCGAAGTTGGTGAGTGCCACCGCGAACGCCGGTGCACTGGGCATCATCGCCAGCGCCACGATGGACTTCGACCAACTGAAGCAGTCGATCAGCGAGGTCAAGGGTCGCACCACCCAGCCCTTCGGTGTGAACCTGCGCGCGGACTCGGCCGACGTGAAGGACCGCATCGCGTTGATGATCGACGAGGGCGTGAAGGTGGCCAGTTTCGCTCAGGCCCCCAAGCCGGATCTCATCGCGCGCCTCAAGGACGCCGGCGTGGTGGTCATTCCGTCGATCGGGGCGAAGCGCCACGCCGAGAAGGTGCTCGAGTGGGGTGTGGACGCGGTGCTGGTGCAAGGCGGCGAGGGTGGGGGCCACACGGGTGCGGTGCCCACCACCGTGTTGCTGCCCCAGGTGGTCGACGCAGTGGCCGGTCGCGTGCCGGTGATCGCCGCCGGCGGATTCTTCGACGGACGTGGCTTGGTCGCCGCTCTCGCGTACGGCGCGTCGGGCGTGGCCATGGGGACACGCTTCCTGCTCACGAGCGATTCGTCGGTTCCCCAGTCGGTGAAGGACTACTACCTCGGAAAAGGGGTGCTGGACACGGTGGTGTCGGTTCAGGTCGACGGCGTCCCGCACCGCGTGTTGCGCACCGAGTTGGTCGACCAACTGGAATCGGGTGGGGCCAAGTTGCTGGCTCTCCCCCGTGCCGGCATCAACGCCCTGCGCTTCCGCAAGATGACCGGGGCCAAGTTGAGCGACATGATGCGCGAGGGTCTGGCGATGAAGAAGTCGATGGACCTCTCGTGGACCCAGATGGTGATGGCCGCGAACACTCCGATGTTGCTCAAGTTGTCGTTGGTCGACGGACGCACCGAGAGCGGCGTGATGGCCAGCGGTCAGGTCGTGGGCATCATCGACGACCTGCCCTCGTGCGCCGAACTGGTGCAGCGCATCATCACCCAAGCCAACGAGGTGCTCGACGACCTCGGTCGTCGCTGAACCGAAAGGAAGATCATGGCCTCCACCGTTCTCGACGGCCCCGACGACGTGCGCGCCCACCTCGGTCGTCACCTCGGTCACAGTGATTGGATCGAGATCGATCAGGATCGCGTGAACCTGTTCGCCGATGCCACCGGCGACCACCAGTGGATCCACGTCGATCCCGAGCGCGCCAGCAAGGGACCGTTCGGAGCGCCGATCGCGCACGGCTACCTCACGTTGTCCGTCTCCAATCTCTTCCTGCCCCAGATCGTGGAGGTTCGGGGGTTCTCCGCCGGCGTGAACTACGGAGTCGACAAGGTGCGTTTTCCCAGCCCCGTGAAGGTGGGGGCGCGCATTCGCGCCGGAGCCGAGTTGACCGCCATCTCGGAGGTCTCCGGCGGCCTGCAGACCACCATCGTCATCACCATCGAGATCGAAGGCGAGTCGAAACCCGCGTGCGTCATCGAGTCCCTGAGCCGTTGGCTCGTCTGAACAACAACACCGGAGGATCGACACCATGAGCGTTCTCGCCCGCTTCGACATGACCGGCAAGGTGGCCCTTTTGTCGGGCGCCGGTCGCGGCATCGGCGCCGCCAGTGCCCTGGCCCTGGCCGAGGCCGGAGCCGACATCGCGGTCACCGCCCGCAGCGTCGATCAGATCGAGGCCGTCGCGGCCCGTGCGCGCGACATGGGACGTCGCGCCATCGCCATTCCGACCGACGCCAACGATGCCGAGGCCGTGAAGGCCGCGGTCGCGCGAACGGTGGCCGAACTCGGACGCATCGACACCGTGGTGAGCGTGGTCGGTGGAGCCATGCCCCAGCCGTTCATGAACACCTCCGACAAGGATCTGCGCAACTCGTTCGAGAACAACGTCGTGAACGGTCTGCGGCTGGTACGCGAGTGCGTGCCGCACCTCGTCGCGGCCGCCGACGGTCGCCCGGGAGGCGCCTCCGTCGTGATGGTCTCGAGCGCCATCGGCCACCTCGTCGGTCGCGGCTACGTCTCGTACGGTTCGGCCAAGGCCGCGCTCGATCACGCCGTGGAGCTGATGGCCGCCGACTTGAACCCGCGAATCCGGGTGAACGCGGTGGCTCCGGGCGCGATTCTCACCGAGGCCCTCGAGATCGTGGCCACCAACCCCGAACTCAAGGCCTCGATCGAGAATCTGACCCCGTTGCGTCGCCTCGGCGAACCCGACGACATCGCGGCGGCGGTGTTGTATCTGGCCTCCGACGCCTCGAGCTACGTGACCGGTCAGATCCTGGCCGTCGACGGGGGCACGATCACGACGAACTTCAACTTCCCCATCGCCGATCTGTGAGCGCGGGCCGACGACATAGTTCACTCGGCGCGCTGCGCCACCGCGACTTCGCGTTGTTCTGGACCGCCGCCGCCATCTCGAACGGCGGTGGCTGGATGCAGTTGGTCGCCGTTCCGGCACTGCTCTACGACATGACCGGGAGTTCCACGTGGCTCGGTGTGTCGTCGATGGCCGGCCTGTTGCCGGCGGTCTTCCTCACCCCTCACGCCGGGGTGCTCGCCGACCGCATGAGCCGACGTTCGATACTGATGGTCACCCAGACGGTGCAGATGTTGTGCGCGTTCGGCCTCTGGAGTTTTTATCTCGCCGACTCGATTCGTCCGGGCCTCATCGTGGCCATCGGATTCATCGGTGGCATCGCCACCGGCTTCCAGACCGCGGCATGGCAGAGTTTCGTTCCCCTCCTGGTGCCACCCGAGGAGTTGCTCGACGCGGTGAAACTCAACTCGGTGCAGTTCACGTTGGCCCGGGCGATCGGTCCGGGTCTGGCCGGTCTCGTGGTCTCCACATTGGGCACCGGGGCGGCCATCCTGATCAACGCGGTGACGTACCTGTTGGTGATCGGAGCATTGTTCGTTTCCAATCCCCGTCAGAGCATCGTCGCGTCGAACGACGACAAGGTGTCCGACGTCCTGCGTGACGGGGGACGTTTCGTGTGGCGCAGTCGACCGTTGCGATTGGCGGTGATGCTGGCCTTCCTCACCTCGCTGTGCGGTCAGGCCCTGCAGCACGTCGCCCCGGCCATCGCCGATCGCATCTTCGATCGACCCTCCACCGACAACGCCGGACTGTTGGTGGCACTCGGACTCGGCGCCCTGGTCTCGTCGGTCCTGTCCGTCGCCATCGGAGACAAGTTGAGGCGGTCCACGCGGGTGATGGTGGCGCTGGTGCTGTTCGCCGGAAGCACGGTGCTGATCGCGCTCACCTCGAACTACAACGTGGGGCTCGTCGCGTACTTCATCGGTGGATTGGCGCACCTGCAGTCGGCGGTGGCGTTGAACACCCTCATCCAGGGAACGGTCCCCGACCACCTGCGGGGTCGGACCATGAGTTTCTACGTGCTCGGCATCCTCGCCGGCATCCCCCTCGGGGCTTTCGCGCTGGGGCGGCTGGGCGACATCTTCACGATGCGGGTCGCGGTGTACGCCGACGGTGCGGTCTTCGTCGTGCTCATCGTGCTGCTCGTCACCCGGGGTTGGTTGAAGGAACTCGACGTGACCAAAATCGACGACGTGATCACCGATCCTCTCGCCGACACCCCCATCACGAGCGATCCCGTATGACGCACCCCGAGGGAGCCGACCCGGTCTACGACGCCGCCCGGGTGGAACTGGGTCGTACCGCACGTCGCCTGAACCACGCCATCGTGGCCCGCGACGTGGATCTCGAACAACTACGGAGCGCGAACGATTCCATGTCGGCGATCGCCGCCGAGTTCGAGCGTTCGTCGCGCCGCGAGCGCAGCTTCAGCAACTTCAAGGACAGCAAGCGCATCGCATTCGCCGACGGCGACGAGATGACGAGCCACATCTGCCGACCCGGCTCGGGGCCCGGCAGTCCGCACGGCCTCGAGATGACGGTCACCCGCGACGCGGACGTGGCCGAGGCCCGCTTCATCATCGGCGACTCCTACGAGGGTGCCCCCGGTCGCAGTCACGGCGGCATCGTCGCCTTGGCGTTCGACGACGCCATGGGTTTCGTACTCAGCATCATCCACACCGTGGCCTACACCGGTGAGATCTCGGTTCGTTACGCGGCGCCGACCCCGCTGAACACCCCGCTCGTGATCCGGGCACACCTGGAACGACGCGACGGACGCAAGCTGCATTTGGTGGCGGAATTGCGGGAGGATCGACCCGACGCGCCGCTCATCGCCACGTCCCGCGCCCTGTTCATCGCGATCGAAAGTTACGACCCGGTTTCTGACACACTGTGACCCGGAGACACGAGCGGGCCGAGGGGGAAACATGACCGCAGTCGACAACGAGCGAGCAACCACCGAGCGCTTTCCCCGCGAGTTGGTGCGCCGCCTGGTGGACAACTATCGCAACAAGACCCTCGACCACTGCGATGCCGCCGTCACCGAACCGGCGTCGGTGTTCACGGACCCGGTCCGGTTCCAACGCGAGCTCGACGTGTTGTTCCGCCACGGCGCCCACATCGTGGGTTGGACCGGCGAATTGGCCCGCCCCGGAACCTTCGTCACCAAGGACGTGGCCGGACACCCGGTGTTGATCACCCGTGCCGAGGACGGCGAACTGCGGGCGTTCCGCAACGCCTGCACCCACCGCGGGGCGCAAGTGGCCCACGGTTGCGGTGAGGCACGCCGTCTCACCTGCCCGTACCACGCGTGGTCGTTCGAATTGAACGGTGACCTGGCCGGCCAGCCGCAGTCGTACGCGTTCGATGCGGTCGATCGCTCCACCTTGGGTCTCGAACCCTTGCCGGTGGCGAGCGTGGCCGGATTGATCGCGGTGGGACTGAGCGAGGACGTGGATCCGGCGGCGGCATTCGCCGAGATCGAACCCGAGTTGCGCTGGTGCGGTTACGAAACGCACGAGATCGTGTGTCAGCACACCTTCCACCTGAAGGCCAACTGGAAGATCGCCTTCGACGTCAACCTCGAGACGTACCACGTCGACTATCTGCACCGCGAGACGCTGTCGAATCTGGTGAATCACAACCCGATCTACGACACCTTCGGCCGTCACGCGCGCTGGGGATTCCCCACCACCGGTGTCGAGCACCTGGTGGACCTGCCCGAGGAGAACTGGCCGGCCGTCGCACCGGCCAGCATCATCCACACGTTGTTCCCGAGCGTGGTCTTGCTGGAGACGCCCGTGAGTTGCCAGATGTTCCGCATCTACCCGGGGCGCACCGTCGGCGAGTGCACCGTCGACCTCACCGAAGCCGCGTTGACTCCGATCACCAACGACGAGGACCGCGCCGCGCGCCAACGGGGTGCCGACTTCGCGGCGTTGGTGGTGGGCAAGGAGGACTTCCCGGCGGCCGAGCAGTGCCAACGCGGTGCCGAGATGGGTCTGAAGAACTTCGTCTTTGGCGCGAACGAGCCCATGTTGCAACACTGGCATCGCACGTGGAACGAGGCACTCGCCTGATCCCTCGCCGTTCTGCGGTACTCCCGCACCTCGACACCCCGCACAGAAAGCACGAACCCGATGAACACTCCGAACGTCGTCTCGATCATGAAGGCTCTGGCCGACAAGGCCGCCGCCGATCCGAATCGCGCCGCCATCACCTGTGGTGACGCCTCCGTCACCCGCGGTGAATTGGAGTCGCGCACGAACCGACTGGCCCGGGCCTACGCCGAGCGCGGGGTGACGCACGGACGCTTCGTCACCGTGGCCTTGCCGAACTCGGTGGAGTTCTACGAGGCCTGCATCGCCGCGTGGAAACTGGGCGCCACGCCGCAACCCGTCAGCTACCGACTGCCCGACCGCGAGCGTCAGGCCATCGTGGAGTTGGCCGACTCGGCACTGGTGGTCGGCGTCGAACCGTCGGCGCACCCCGGCCGCAACACCGTGCCCGCCCATTTCGACGCTTCCTCCTACGACGACTCACCGCTGCCCGACGTGACGGCACCGGCGATGAAAGCACCCACCTCGGGTGGCTCCACGGGTCGACCGAAGCTGATCGTCGCCGGTGACCCCGGAATCGTTCAGGTGGGCGCGCCGGGTATGGGCCAGAAGGTGGACGGGGTGGTGTGCATCCCCGGACCGCTGTACCACAACGCACCGTTCTCCTTCGGTGCCGGTTCGCTCTTCCACGGCAACCACTTGGTGCTGTTGCCGCAGTTCGACGCCGAGGCCACCTTGGCTGCCGTCGACCGGCACCGCGCCGACTGGATCCTGTTCGTGCCCACCATGATGTCGCGCATCTCGCGCCTGCCTGACGACGTGAAGAACCGCTACGACCTGTCGTCGCTGACCACCGTGTGGCACATGGCCGCGCCGTGCCCGCCGTGGTTGAAGGAGGAGTGGTGCAACTGGTTGGGCGGCGAGAAGATCTTCGAGCTGTACGCCGGCACCGAAGCCCAAGCGGTCACCATCATCCGCGGTGACGAATGGTTGGCCCATCGTGGCTCGGTGGGGCGTTGCGTCACCGGCGAGATGAAGGTTCTCGATCCCGAAACCTTCGAGGAACTTCCGCCCGGAACCATCGGCGAGATCTTCATGCGCAACAACCGCACCACGTACAAGTATCTCGGCGCCGAAGCGCGCCGTTCACCCGACGGCTGGGAAAGCCTGGGCGACATGGGCAAGATCGACGCCGAGGGGTACGTGTACCTCACCGACCGTCGCGGCGACATGATCCTGTCGGGCGGCGCCAACATCTACCCCGCCGAGGTGGAGATCGCACTGAGCGAACACCCCGACGTGGTGTCGTCGGCCGTGATCGGACTGCCCGACGAGGATCTGGGCAACCGCATCCACGCCGTGGTGCAGGTGTCCAAGCCCATCAGCGAGGACGACCTCCGCACGTTCCTGGGCGAGCGCCTGGTTCGTTACAAGGTGCCCCGCTCGTTCGAGTTCACCACCGAACCCGTGCGCGACGACGCCGGCAAGGTGCGACGCTCGGCGCTTCGCGACGAACGCAGCTAGTTCGCGCGGAACGTGACGGGCAGACTCTTCATGCCCCGCACGAACGACGCGTGACCGTATTCGGGGACGAAATCGGGCGAAGCGAAACGAAGGTCGCTCAGACGCGACAACACCTCGGTGTAGACGATCTTCAGTTCGAGGCGAGCCAGGCTGGCACCGAGACACAGGTGCGGGCCCCATCCGAACGAGATGTGCGGGTTCGGGTCGCGCGTGACGTCGAACTCACCGGGTCGGTCGAAGTGGTCCTCGTCGCGATTCGCCGCCGTGTAGTGCATCAGAACCTGTGACCCCTCGGGGATGGTGACCCCGCGGACCTCCACGTCGCGCGTGGTCACCCGCACCATGTTCACGATCGGCGTCACCCATCGGAGACACTCTTCGATGGCCCGTTCCAGATCCTCGGGCGATCGCCGCGCGATGGCCATCTGATCGGGACGACGGATGAGGGCCTCGAGTCCCCCGGCGATGACGTTGCGCGTGGTCTCGTTGCCTCCGACCAACAGCAACAGGGCGTTGCCGATGACGTGCGCATCGTCCATCACGGTGCCGTCGTCGAGCGGGGTCATGAACTTGCTGATGAGGTCGTCACCGGTGCCGCCGCGTCGGGCCTCCATGGCCTTGGTCGTGTACGTGTAGAACTCCACGGCGGCGTTGATCACCTCGTCGGTGACGTACTTGGGGTCGTCGGCGCCGGTGATCATCACATCGGACAGATGCTGCAACCAGTCGTACTCCGAGGGATCGGCTCCCAACATCTCTCCGATCAGGGTCATGGGCAGCGGTTTGGCGATGTCGGCGACGATGTCGCAGGAACCCTTGTCGATCACGGCGTCCACCAGCGCGCGGGCCACCTCGCGCACGTGGGTTTCGTAGGCCGCCATCTGTCGGGGACCGAAACCGCGCGCCACCCCGCGTCGCTGGTTCGCGTGCGACGGGTCGTCGCTGTCGATCATCGACGGTTGCGGTTGGCCGTTCGGTCGCGAACCGACCTTGGCACTCGAGAACAACGTGGGTTGGCGTTCAGCCCAGCGGATGTCGTCGATTTTCGTGAGGGCCCAGATGCCGTTGACGTCGCGATAGACGGGTTCGTTGCGCCGTATCCAATCCAGCGTCGGGAACGGATCCCGCTGGTACATGTCGCGATCGAGAATGTCCACCTGCATTGCCATCCCCCGATTCAGGTCACCGTTGGCCCGACATTAGTTGGCGCGATTCGGACCCACCCAGCGCCCAGGAATGGAGGCGGACCGCGCGTTCCGACAGAATGAACCCGTGCGCAAACTTTCCCTCTCCTCGTTGTTCGTCGTCTCGTCACTCGTGCTCGTCACCGCGTGCGCCAATCGTGGCGACGGGGTGGCCACCACCTCGGCCGCTCCCACCGACACCGAGGCGCCCGCCCCGTCGACCGAAGCACCCGTCGCCGTCACCTTCGGCGACGTCGAGTCCCCGTGTGGTCCGGCGCCCGAGGGTGTCACGCCGTCGGTCGCCGACGGCGAGGGTGGGGGCGCGACCGACGTCATCCGTATCGCGGCCGCGTCCGACAAGGGCAACGTGGCCGTGCCGGGGCTCAACGCCGAACTCTACGACGCCACCGCGGCCTTCGCCGGCTGGTGCAACGAGCAGGGTGGCATCGCGGGGTTACCCATCGAGGTGATCGATGCCGACGCCAAGTTGTTCGAGGTTCCCGCCCAGATGGAGAACGTGTGCAGCAACGCGTTCGCGATGGTGGGCGGCGGTTGGGCCTTCGACGACCAGGAGTTCCCGCGTTTCCACGAGTGCGACATGATCGATTTCGCCGGCTTCACGGTGAGCGCCGCCAAGTCCTCGTCCGACAATCTGGTGTCGGCGATGCCCAACCCGTCCAACCGCAAGGACGCCGGTTGGTTCAAGTGGGCCACGTCGGTCTACCCGGACGCGATGGCCCACTTCGCCACGGTCTTTTCCGACATCACCACCGCCCAAGTCGTGGAGCAGCAGTACATCGAGGCCGCTGACATCGTCGGTGGAGTCACCACGGTCGAACGTAGCACGTACAACTCGCTCGGGGACACTTCGTGGGTTCACATAGCCCAGAAATTGAAGGGTTCGGGAGTCCGCGCGTTGGCGTTCGTCGGCGTGCCCGAGGTGTTGGCGTTGCTCACCAAGGCCATGGACGAGATCGGCTACCGGCCCGACCTCATCATGGCCGACGCCGGCTTCTACGCCGACGTGCTGATCGAGCGCGGTGGGTCGAGCGTCGACGGTGTCGTCGTGCGCACCGCGTACGCGTTGCTCGAAGAAGCCGACCGTGTGAAGGCCGTGCGCGACTACGTCGACATGGTGAACACCTACGTGGAGGACGGCAAGATCTCCGGGCTCGGGATGCAGGCCGCGTCGGCCAACTTGCTCTTCGCCGTGTCGGCCCGCGACTGCATCGTCGCCGATGGCGTTCTCACCCGCGCGTGCGCCGTCGAGGCCGCCAAGAAGTACACCACCTGGACCGGCGGGGGTCTGCACGCTCCGTCGCAAGCGGGCCTCGGCATCCCGTCGCCCTGCTACCAGATGATCACGGTGAAAGACGGTGCGTTCACCCGCCTGTATCCAGCGCTCGAACCCACCGACGCCGATCGGGCGATCGTCGACACGGTCGACATCACCGCTGACGGCTGGGCCTGCGACGAGTCGACGCTGGTTGAGTTGGTCGGCGACTACGGCGACACGACCGCCGGCAAGAAGCCCGCCTGATCGATCAGTTGCGACTGACCTCGACCAAGGTGTCGTAGAAGGCCACCCCGCCACCGAACGCGGTGGGGGTGTCGCTGGTGAGCATGTTGACGGTCATGCGGTCGTCGGTACGGTCGCCGACCCAACCGAAGGGAACGATCACCACCCCGGGCCGCACCCGGGTGTGATCGGCCGAGACCCGCGCCACCGCGGTGATCGAGGCCCGATCGTTGTGGACACGAACCGTGTCGCCGTCGACGATCCCGCGCGCCTCGGCGTCGGCCGGATCGAGCTCGCAGTAGAGCCCACCCTCGGGTCCGGCGTGGGCATCGAGGTGCGAGTACGACGAGTTCAGGAATCGCACGTGCGTCTTGGGCGACATCAAGGACAGCGGGAAGCGCTCCCGGAGCGCCGAGTCGCCGTCGAGACCCTCGCGAGCGGCCTCGTAGGTGGGCACGTCGGGTAGGCCGAGCGCCCGCAGCGAGTCACTCGCCAGGAGAGCCCGACCCGAGGGGGTGGGGAACCCACCGTTGGCGTAGGGAAGCACGGGGTCGGGCCAGGACAAGCGGACGAAACCGTCGCGCTCGAGCGCACCGCGATCGACGTCGTGCAGGGCCCGGTCGAGTAGCGACTGGTCGGACTCGAACAGCTCGGGCTCGTCGAAACCCATCGCGCCGGCCAAGCGACGCCACAGTTCGGTGTTGGGGACGCTCTCCCCCAGCGGCTCGATCGCCTTGTGATTCCAACCCAGATACAGATGACCCCATGCGGGCACCACGTCGACCTGCTCGATCTGGGTGCAGGCCGGGAAGATCACGTCGGCGAAGCGCGCGGTGTCGGTCATGAACTGCTCGGACACCACCGTGAAGAGGTCGTCGCGACGGAGACCACGCCGGGTGAGTTCGGCGTTTGGTGCGGTGACCAAGGGGTTGCCGTTGTAGACGAACAGCACGGACACCGGAGGATCGAGATCGTCGTCGAGCAGATGTGTGCCCAGACGATTCATGCTCAACGACCGACGGGCCGGATTCACCTCGAGAGCGTCGACGTCGAAGACCGAGTCGTCCACGTTGGCCTGCGCGTACGAACCCACGCTGCGACAGAAACCACCGCCCCGCTCACGCCAGGCGCCCACCAGTGCCGGCAGGCAGGTGAGCGCGCGGAAGAACATCGCACCCCCCTCGCGATGCTCGGCCCCGATCAAGGTGCGGATCATCGCGGGCCGCACCGTGGCGTACTCGCGCGCGAGCGTCTCGATGACCGTGGCGTCGACCCCGCACACCTCGGCCGCGCGTTCGGGCGACCAGTCGGCCACGTGTTCGGACAAGCGGTCGAAACCCTCGGTGTGGTCGCGCACATAGTCGCGGTCGACCAGATCGTCGCGGATGATCACGTGCATGAGCGCGAGCATCATCGCCACGTCGGTGCCCGGTCGGGGCTGGATGAACCAGTCGGCGGAGTCGGCGGTGATCGTGCGCACGGGGTCGATCACGACCACCTTGGCCCCCTCGGAACGGGCCTCTTCGATGAAGGGCCACAGATGTCGGTTGGTGAGCCGGGTGTTGGTGCCCCACAGCACGATGTAACGGCTGAAACGAACGTCCATGGGGTCGGCGCCGAGTGGAGAACCGAGGGTGAGGCTGGACGCGATCATCGCGGTGCCGCCGCACAAAGAGTCCACCTGACGTGACGCCCCGAGTCGGGCGAAGAAACGCCGGTCGAGCGAATTCATCTGCAACAAGCCCTGGGTCCCGGCGTCGCCCCACGGCAACACCGTCTCTCCGCCGAAGCGATCGACCGCGGCACCGACACGATCCGCGACGAGCGCCAACGCCTCGTCCCACGTCGCCGTGCGGAACTCGGCCGAGCCCTTCGGACCCACTCGGATCAGGGGATGCAGAATGCGATCCGGGCTGTAGGTGCGGTCGACGAAGCGATTCACCTTCGGGCACAACTCGCCGCGCGAGTACGGATGGTCGGCGTTCCCGCGCATGCGCACGGCGACACCCTCGACCACGTCGACCTCCCAGCCGCAGGAATCCGGGCAGTCGTGATGGCAGGTGCCCTTCACCACCAAGGGCGACGCGTTCGACTCGTCCGGCATCGGCTCATTCTGCCAGCAGGACCCCCGGGGGTGCGCTGCGTTTATGATCGCTTCGTCGCCGACGAAGGGGAAACGATGATGAACGAAGCACTCGACCGGGCGTTGATCGCCGACCTACTGGCTCGCTACTCGTGGGCGTTGGCCGATCGTGACTGGCCGACGTGGGTCGGCTGCTTCACCGCCGACGCCAAGGTCGACTATTCGACCGCCGGGGGCCCGGTCGGCTCGCCTTCCGAGGCGGCCGCCACGTTCGGCACCATGATGTCGATGTTCGACGTGTCGCTCTCGTCGGGAGGCAACGTGACGATCACGTTCGACGGCGAGGACTCCGCCACGGTGCGTTCGATCTACACGATGACCATGCGTATTCCCGGCGATCAACCCACCTACATGCAGGCCAGCGGTTGGTACAACGACACCATCGTGCGCACCGCCGACGGCTGGCGCATCCGCAATCGCTTCGAACAACTGGCCTACGTGAAGCCGGCCTGACCATGCCCCTGCCCTCGAAACGCAATCCCGAGCAGTTGGCGCGCACCCTCGAGCAGTGGTTCGGCCGCCAGTTCGGGCACCCCTGCACCGTCTCCGACGTCGGTATCCCCGAGGGCACCGGTATGAGCAGCGAGACGTTGCTGTTCACCATTCATCACGACGGCAAGAGCGAGCCGGTCGTCACCCGACTCAGCCCCGACATGAACGATTGGCCGGTGTTCACGGTGTACGACCTGGCCGCCCAGGCCGGCGCCATGCGTCTGGTGGGCGCGCGCAGCGACGTGCCCGTCCCGAACGTGCGCTTCCTCGAGACCGACGAGAGCATTCTCGGTTCGCCGTTCATCGTGATGGACCGGGTGAACGGCCGGGCGCTTCCCGACATGCCTCCCTACGTGTTCGGCGGCAGCTACATGGACGAGTTCAGCGTGGATCAGCAACGCGAACTGGGTCGCCAGGTGGCCCGACTGCAGGCGCGCATCCACGCCATCGACCTCGATGCCGCCGCCAAGGCCGGCGTCGACGTGGCGTTCCTGCCCGGCCGCGACGGTGACGCCATCGATCGACTGCTCGCCGAGCAGCGCGCGTATTACGACTGGGCCCGCGGCGACCTTCGTCTGCCCGTCATCGAACGCGCTTTGCAGTGGTTGGCAGCGCACAAACCGAAGAACCCCGGCCCCACCGTGATCAACTGGGGCGACGCGCGTCCCGGGAACGTGTTGTTCGACGGCCTGACCCCGACCGCCGTTCTCGACTGGGAGATGGTGAACCTCGGACCGGCCGGAGTCGACGTGGGATGGCTCATCTTCATGCACACGTTCTTCCAGTCGTTGGCCGACGTGTTCCAGATGCCCGGTTTCCCGGAGTTCTGCCGTCGTGACGACATCGTGGCCGCCTACGTGGAGGCCGGTGGCACGGCACCCGACGATCTCGACTGGTACGTGGTGTACGCGAGCCTGCGCTTCGCGGCCATCGCCATCCGCACGTCGCTGCGCGAGGTGAGCTACGGCAACCGCGAGATGCCCGACGATCCCGAGGACCTGATCATGCACAAGGCCCTCTTGTACGACCAGATCGCCTAGTTCTTCAGCAACTCCGGCCGCATGGCGGTGATCTGGCGACGGATGCCGTCGCGCCAGTCGATGGACGAGTGGAACCCGACGTCGTGCAGTTTCTTCAGATCGGGGACGATGGAGGCGATGGTGGCCGTCGTCGGGGCGAACGTGGGCGTTATGCCGGTGAGCCGACCCATCTCCTCGCACCAGTCCTCGATGGACACCAATTGGTCGCCGCCCCAGTTCACGAAGGTCGAATCGGTGTCGGCGTACGACAGCAGGTC
>JBJTFY010000136.1:0-2525 GCA_046093625.1 Actinomycetota bacterium | reverse complement strand
GCGTTCGATCCTCGGCGACATCAAGCGCATCGGTACGGCCGATTCGGCCGAGTTGTTCGACTGGGCCAAGAAGCTCCAGGCCCCGCTTCCGCTGGTTCAGGAGATCGCCGAGACCGGCAAGTTGCCCGTTCCGTTGTTCTGTGCCGGCGGCCTGGCCACTCCGGCGGACGCCGCACTGGCCATGCAACTGGGGGCCGAAGCGGTCTTCGTCGGTTCGGGGATATTCAAGAGCGACCATCCGGCTCCGCGAGCCAAGGCGATCGTCGAGGCGACGACCCACTTCGACAACCCCGACATCCTGGCCAAGGTTTCGCGTGGTCTCGGCGCGCCCATGACCGGCATCGGCATGGACGAGATCAACCAGCGGTACGCCGAACGCGGTTGGTGACACCGATGTCCGCAGCGAGGCCCCCAGGTGAACGCGTCGATCGGCGTTCTGGCCTTGCAGGGGGCCTTCGCGGCCCATGTCGGCGCCGTTCGCGAACTGGGCTGTGACCCCCGCGAGGTCCGTTTACCCGGCGATCTGGTCGGCCTCGACGGCCTGATCCTGCCCGGGGGCGAGAGCACGACGATGTCCAACCTCCTGCGATCGTCCGGTCTCCACGAGCCGATCGTAGATTTCGTGCGTCGCGGGCGGGCGGTATTCGGAACGTGCGCGGGAATGATCCTGCTGGCCGACCAGATCCTCGACGGTCGCGACGACCAGATCGCGCTGGGCGGACTCGACATCACGGTTCGACGCAACGGTTACGGACGCCAGGTCGACTCGTTCGAAACCGACCTCGACGTCACCTCGTTCGACGGCCCGTTCCACGCGGTTTTCATCCGGGCGCCCCTCATCGAACGACGCGGAGCTGGGGTCGAGGTGCTGGCGGAGCACGACGGTCGGGCGGTGCTCGTGCGCGAGTCGAACGTTCTGGCGTCCTCGTTCCACCCCGAACTGACGCGAGACGGTCGGGTGCACGCGATTTTCGTCAACATGGTGGAGGAGTTCGCCTCTTCCACGAGAACACAGTGAGGTAGTCATGTCCGGACATTCCAAATGGGCGACCATCAAGCACAAGAAGGGGGCGGCCGACAAGGCTCGCGGGAAGTTGTTCGCCAAGATCGCGCGCCAACTCGAGGTGGCTGCGCGCGAAGGTGGCGGCGACATCAACTCGAACGCCTCGTTGCGCACCATCGTGGCCAAGGCCAAGGCCGCCCAGATGACGAACGACGCCATCGACCGTGCGGTCAAGCGTGGGAGCGGCGAGGCCCAAGGCGACAGCTACGAGTCCATCACCTACGAGGGCTACGCACCCGGAGGGGTGGCGATGATGGTCGACACCCTCACCGACAATCGCAACCGCACCGGTGCCGACATCCGCAACATCTTCAGCAAACTGGGGGGCGCCATGGCCGAACCCGGGGCCGTGGGCTGGCAGTTCAGTCGGCGCGGCGTCATCTTCGTGGAGGGATCCGTGAGCGAGGACGACGTGATGATGGCCGCACTGGAGGCCGGCGCCGACGACATCAGTCGCGACGGTTCGTCGTGGAAGGTGCTCACGGAACCGTCGGTCGTCTACGACGTCAAGGCCGCCCTCGAGGGAGCGGGTGTCGCCGTGGCTTCGGCCGAGTCGACCATGGTCTCTTCGACGACCATCGAGGTGACCGATCCCGAGACCGCGCGCAAGATCCTGCGGGTGATGGAGGCCCTCGAGGACAACGACGACGTCCAAGACGTCTACGCGAACTTCGACATCAGCGACGAGATCCTTGAAGAAGTCGGGTGACGGCTCCCTTGCGTGCGTGCGTTAGGGTCGGCCCATGAGCATCAAAGTCGGAGATCGGGCACCAGACTTCACCCTCCCCGGGACGGGCGGTCGGTCGTATTCGCTGTCGGATTTCGCCGGAAAGCCGTTGGTGATCGCGTTCTACCCGGGTGACGACACACCGGGTGTGCACCAAGCAGTTGAATTCCTACAACGTCGAGTTCGCCGAGTTCGAGTCCCTCGACGCCAACGTGATCGGCATCTCGGCCCAGGACGTCGCGAGCCACGAGGCCTTCGCCGCCAAACACGGATTCAAGTTCCCCCTGCTGGCCGACGTCGACAAGGCGGTGGCGGCGGCATACGGAACGCTCGGTCCCCTCGGGTTCCCTCGACGCAGCGTCTTCGTGGTGGCGAGCGACGGACGAATCGTGTACGCCCACCGCGCCCTGGCCGGCGTGACCTATCGGTCGGTCCAGGAGATCACCAAGGCGATCGCGTCGGCCTGAACTCGGGTCACTGTGAGTCGATCTGCGTCCCGACGCAGGGCCCACCGCACACGTCGAGCAGCTCGCCGTCGAGCAGGAACGTGAGGGCTTGGACGAGAACCAGCGGCTCGTCGCTTCCGGCTCCGTGCGGGTCGCGCCCGTAGCGGTCCTCGAAGGGCGGGAACGGCCCCACCGGGGGAGCCGGTGTTCCGTAGTCCCAGATGACGAGCTTCGACGTCTCGTCCGCCCGATCCTCGATGGCGTCGATGCCCCACATCGGAATGGAACT
>JBJTFY010000135.1:0-2199 GCA_046093625.1 Actinomycetota bacterium | reverse complement strand
CACCACCTCAGACTCCAAACACGCAGACCAATGCTTGCCAACCATGCGAACCTCCGCGAGGTCCTTCCACGGTAGGAACTGCAGTATGGGTCCCAACAGCGAGAGTACGGCGACCTTGAAGGGCTTGCTGGCGTCGAAGCTGCGAGAGCGAGAAGAAGACCCCCTTGCTGGCGCTGAAATACTCGACCTGACAGGATGCTCCGCTGGGGCAGCTCGTTTGCGAGCAGTCGCCCTCTTGGGAGGGGTACTAGAAGCCTTCTTGGCACGAGCCTTCTTTGGAGCGGCCTTTTTGGCAGGAGCAGCCTTCTTGGCCGGAGCAGCCTTCTTGGCCGGGGCAGCCTTCTTGGCCGGGGCAGCCTTCTTCACCGGGGCAGCCTTCTTCACCGGAGCCGCCTTCTTCACCGGAGCCGCCTTCTTCACCGGAGCCGCCTTCTTGACGGGAGCCGCCTTCTTGGCCGGCACCGCTTCCTTCGCAGTCGCCGCCTTCTTGGCCGGCGCGGCTTTCTTCGCAGTCGCCGCCTTCTTCACCGGGGATTTGGTCGCCACCGCACCCTTGGCGGCCGGTTTCAGGTCGACACTTCGCCGTCCGGCGATGATCTCGGCCACTTCCAGGACGAGCGAATCCCCGAGCTTCATCACCTCGCGCGCCGAGCGGGGCGGCGGATCGCTGTACAAACGCAACGGGACGTAGCCGCGAAGGTCGCCGATCGTCACGTAGGCGCCGTGCGACGAATACGACTCGACCACCCCCTCGACGATCGATCCGACGGGGTGTTTCTCGACGAACTGGATGAAGGGCACCACGGCGTTCACCGCTTTGCCCGCCGGAGCGGGCGCGGCCTTCTTGGCCGGCAACGTGGCACCGGGAGGCGGAGACTTGGGAACCGGCATCGGCTTGGACGCCTCCGGGCTCGGCTTGGATCGCGCCGGCTTCTTGTCGGCGTCGCGCATCGAGCGACGACTCTTCTCGCCGCGCACCGGAGTGCGGTTGACGAAGACCCAACCGACGTTGGGCACCGGCTTACCGCCGATCAGACGCCCTTCCTCGAACAACCAGACGTACTGACCGTGGAACTCCTGATAGCTGTCGTTCGACAGGATGGAGGCCCCGACCTTTTGGGCGATGCTCAACACGAAGCCGTCACCGCGACCCACGGTCCCCGCCGGTGGCGTCACCAATTCGTTGTGCTCGACCGCCTTGTCGAAGGCCTTGACCTCCTTGGGGTCGATGCGATGCCCGAAGGTCGCGTCGACGATCACCGTGATGACGTCCTTGGGGTGGTCGGCGATGAAGGCCGTCACGGCCTCGTTCAACTGCTTCAAACTGGGCTTCGAACGACCCTCGGTGGCGATGTTCGAGCCGTCGACGATCACGTGCCTGGCCATCGTCCCAGTCAACCACCGATGCGCCCCGGTGCTGGGGATGCCCGTACGATCGACGGTGTGACGGTTTCGACCCCCATTCGCGCCGTGCTCTGGGACTTCGGCGGGGTGATCCTCTCCAGCCCGTTCGAGGCCTTCAACCGACTCGAGGCCCGACTCGGCGTCCCGGCCGACACCATCCGACGCATCAACGCCACCAACCCCGATCACAACGCTTGGGCCCGTTTCGAGCGCAGCGACATCACCGCGGCCGAGTTCGACCGGGAATTCGCCCGGGAGGCCCGCGAACTGGGCCACGAGATCCGCGGGTCGGACGTTCTGTCGATGCTCAAGGGCGAGATCCGCCCCGAGATGGTGCGGGCCCTCGATCGCGTGCGCGAACTCGGCTACAAAACGGCGTGTCTGACCAACAACATGGTGGGTGGCGACGGCGTCACCGAACGGCCGACGAACAGCCGCGAAGCCGAGATCGATCTCATCATGGAGCGCTTCGACGCCATCGTCGAGAGTTCGAAGGTGGGCGTGCGCAAGCCCGAACCGCGTTTTTACGAGATCGCCTGCACCATGCTGGGAGTGCAACCCGACGAGTGCGTGTTCCTCGACGACCTCGGCATCAACCTCAAGCCGGCCGCCGCGATGGGCATGCGCACGATCAAGGTGCTGGGCGCCGAGAAGGCGATCGCCGACCTCGAGGCGACACTGGGCGTGCCGTTGCGTTGAGCGGGCGTCAGAGACCTTGGAAGGTCTCGTCCATCAGATCGGCCAGCTCCTGATCGTGAACCGTCTTGGATCCGGTGGCCGGACTGCCGCTGGCCA
>JBJTFY010000134.1:0-2022 GCA_046093625.1 Actinomycetota bacterium | reverse complement strand
GCGAGCGCTCGGCTCCGAGCACGCGGTGCGACACGTGCGCGAGGAACGCCGAGTCCGCTCCCCCGCTGAAGGCCACGACCACCCGATCGAGTTCGCGCAACACCGACTCCAGACGATCGACCTTGTGCATCAGGGCTTGGTGGGCCGTCGTCATGACTCCATCGTGCCACGAAACCCGTCCGTCCGCTCGGGGGAACGACGCCGACACGAGGCAGACTCCGATCATGGCCGGCAAACGCTTCCCACTCGTCGACGGTCGTTCGACACGGGTGCGGGCCACCGACGTCGACCTGCGGGTGATCGTTCGCGGTCCGACGGATTCGACACGACCCACCTTTCTGTTGGTTCACGGCCTGGCCTCGAACGCCCGCAAGTGGGACGGGGTCGGGTCGCGACTCGCGTCACTCGACTTCCCGAGCGTTGCGGTCGACCTGCGCGGACACGGTGAGAGCGACAAACCCGACCAGGGGTACGACTTCGACACGGTGTGCGCCGATCTGGCGGGGGTCCTCGACGAACTCGGTGTCGACCGAGCAGTCTTCGTCGGTCAGTCCTGGGGCGGCAACATCGTGGTGCACGCGGCCCATCGACGTCCCGACCTCGTGATGGGCGCGGTGGCAGTCGACGGCGGGATCATCGAACTGGGTCGGGTGTTCCCGCGATGGGACGACTGCGAACGACGCATGGCTCCGCCGCGCTTGGCCGGCATGCGCGCCGGTCGACTGGAGGGAGCCATCAGAGCCACCAACGGAGACTGGCCGGAGTCGGGAATCGTCGGCTCGCTCTCCAACTTCGAATTCCTCCCTGACGGCACGATCCGCCCGCACCTCAGCTTCGAGCGCCACATGATGATCCTGCGCGAACTGTGGGCACACCGCCCGTCCGAACTCTTCGCCGAGATCGAGCGACCACTCCTCTTCATGCCCGCCGACTCCGGCGACGTGTCGTGGACCAACGACAAGGAACGAGCCGTCGATCACGCCATCGCCACGGCCCGCCGCGCCCGGGCCCACTGGTTCCGCCCGGCCCACCACGACCTGCACGCCCAGCAACCGCAAAGATGTGCCGACGTGCTCGTCGAAAACGTCGAGAACGGATTCCTCTCATGAACATGCCCCGCCTGCTCACCATCATGGGTTCGGGCGAGACCGCCCCGACGATGATGAAACCCCACCGCGACCTGATCGCGCGGTTGCCCGGTCGGCCGAGCGCGGTCGTGCTCGACACCCCGTACGGATTCCAGGAGAACGCCCCGGAGTTGGCCTCGCGCGCGGTGGAGTACTTCCGCCAGAGCGTCGGTCATCCGATCGAGATCGCCGGCTTGACCCGCCTTCACGACGCCGACCCGCTCGAAGTGGAACAGGGACTCGATCGCGTGCGTCGGGCCGACTACTTGTTCGCCGGCCCCGGCAGCCCGACCTACGCATTGCGCCAGTGGACGGGCACGGCCGTTCCCGACATCGTTCGCGGCAAGTTGCGCGACGGTGGCGCGGTCACCTTCGCCTCGGCGGCCGCGCTCACTCTCGGTCGCTACACCGTGCCGGTGTACGAGATCTACAAGGTCGGCGCCGAGCCGCGCTGGCTCGACGGACTCGACGTCCTGTGCGAGATCGGTCTGAACGTGGCGGTCATCCCTCACTACGACAACTCCGAGGGTGGACATCACGACACCCGCTTTTGCTATCTCGGCGAGCGGCGACTTCGGATGCTGGAGGAGATGCTGCCCGCCGACGCGCACGTGATCGGCGTCGACGAACACACCGGGGTCGTGCTCGACCTCGATGCCTCGACCGCGACCGTGATCGGCAACGGGTCCGTGACCGTCCGCGTGCGTGGAAGGTCCACGACCATCCCCTCCGGCTCGGTGATCTCGATCGAACAACTGCGCGACCCCGGTCGAGCATCGACGAACGTCGGCGCGCCGGACCGACCCGGCGATTCGCATCCGACCCTCGAGTCCCCCGCGGAAACCGCGTCGCTCGCCGCCGACACCGCACGAGCGACGCGCGCTTTCGACGAGGC
>JBJTFY010000133.1:0-6881 GCA_046093625.1 Actinomycetota bacterium | reverse complement strand
GATCTGCTCGCCAAGGTGCTCACCGTGAGCGACGGTGTGATGGCCGGAACTCGTACGGACACCTCCGGATCCGGATTGGTGGAGTTGCTGTCCGCCCGAGGATTCGAGGTGGTGGAGCACGCCCATTGCTCCGACGGTCGGGAGTCGGTGGCCCGAACCTTGCAGGCCATGTGCGAGGGATTCGTCGGCGTGGTGGTGACCACCGGAGGCACGGGCTTCGCCCCCCGGGACGAGACGCCCGAAGGAACTCGCGCCGTGATCGATCGGGAAGCACCCGGTTTGGCTGAGGCGATGCGCAATGTGAACCCGCTCGGACGCCTGTCGCGCGGAATCTGTGGGACCAGAGGTCGAACGATCATCTGCAACACACCCGGCTCTCCGAAGGGTTGCCTCGAGCAGTTGGGGGCCATCATCGACGTTCTGCCCCACGCGGTGTCGTTGTTGGCGGATCGTCCGTCTCCCCACGGCTGAAATTCGGTCAGCGGTAATCGGGGTAGGCGATAGCGTCACCGGCGTGCTGCGCATCGTCGTTCCGAAGGGCTCATTGGAGAGGGCCACCTTCGAGTTGTTCGAGGCCGCCGACCTGACGATCTCGCGTTCCTCGGCGGTCGACTACAAGGCCACGATCGAGGACCCCCGGATCAGCGAGGTCCGAATTCTTCGTCCCCAGGAGATTCCCCAGTACGTGCACGAGGGACTCTTCGACATCGGTATCACCGGTCGCGATTGGGTGGAAGAAACCCGATCGGATGTGGTGAGTCTCGGCGAGTTGAGGTATTCCAAGGCCACCAGCGATCCGGTGAAGGTGGTGGTGGCCGTGGCCGGCGAGAGTCCGGCCCGGAGCGTGGCCGATCTGCCCCAGGGAGTGCGGGTCAGCACCGAGTACCCGTCGCTCACGCGTCGCTATTTCGTCGAGCGGGGTATCCGGGCCGACGTGCGTCTGTCGTACGGCGCATCGGAAGCCAAGATCCCCGACATCGCCGACTGCATCGTCGACATCACCGAGACCGGTCGGGCGCTGCGGGCCGCGTGCCTGCGGGTGATCGACACCATGCTCGTCAGCTACACCGAGATGATCGCCAACCCGTCGTCGCACGCCGACCCGGCCAAACGTCACGCGATGAATCAACTGATGACGTTGTTGCTCGGAACGCTCGACGCGCGCGGCAAGGTGTTGGTGAAGTTGAACGTGGGCGCCGACGACTTGCAGAGGGTGCTGGCCGTCCTCCCCTCGGCGAAGTCGCCCACCATCAGTGAGTTGGCCGGTGGCGGGTTCGCCGTCGAGAGCGTGGTCGAGAAGCGTTCGATCAACACCCTCATCCCGGCGTTGAAAGATGCCGGCGCCTCCGACTTGTTGGAGTTGCCGATCTCCAAGATCGTGGCCTGAGAATGGGCACCGTCGTCGAGTTCGACTCCCACGTCGGCCTGGGCCGGGTGCGCGCCGACGATGGGGCGGAGTACCTGTTCCACTGCGCCGAGATCGCCGACGGTTCTCGGGACATCGCGATCGGGGCGCGCGTGCGCTTCGACATAGTGGTGAAGTTCGGTCGTGAGGAAGCCGCCGCCCTCGGCCCCGCCTGACGATCGTCGTTTCCACGACATCGTGGCCGTGTTGGTGTCGGTCGCGCCGGGCACGGTGGTGTCGTACGGCGCCGTCGCCCGCGACGCTGGCCATCCGCGACAGGCCCGGTTGGTCGGGCGCATCCTGTCGCACTGGTCCGAGACTTACGACCTGCCGTGGTGGCGGGTGGTCGACGCCTCCGGACGTCTGGTCCCGGGTCACGAGCGGGAACAAGCCGAACTGTTGGCCCGCGAGGGGGTCGTGGTGCGCGCCGGACGGGTGCGGTAGTCAGGCGGAGTTCTTCACCCGGACGAAGGCCATCCGGATGTTCTCGAGGGCGTCTTTCAGGACCGCATGGTTGTCGCCGATCCGCTCGCCCAGACCGTCGACGAGACAGCCGAGGGCGTCGATGGCCAGGACGGCCCCGTTCAGGTTCGGGGGAGAGGCCGACAAATGGATGGCGGCCAATTCGTACAGTCCCATGGCGTGGTTGGCCACGACCAGTTCGGCGGGCACCTCGGCCAGCCGTTGCCGGGCGTCGGCCAGAACCTCGGCGGCGGCATCGATGTCGTTCTGGTCGGGGTCGGGGTCGGGGTCGAAATTGTCGGGCATCGGTCCTCGGCGGAGGTTTTTGCTGGTCGGAGCGGTTACCCTAGCGGTCACAACTGAGGCGAAGTGGGGCTCGTCCCCCACCCGACCACCACCGGTTCGCCGGCACCGTGCGCTCGGGTCACTGCGAGAAGGCCACTGCCACGTGCGGTGCTGACCCGTGATGACGTCGCGTCGTCATGTATCCGCAAACCATGGGAGGTCAGCCCATTGCACAGGAGTGAACAGCCATAGCACCGCCGACGAACGAACCTCGCTACAACGAGCGCATCCGCGCCAAGGAAGTGAGGGTGATCGGTCCCGATGGATCCCAGCTGGGGATCAAGGCCGTCCCGGACGCCTTGGCCCTGGCCCGCGAACTCGACCTCGATCTGGTCGAGGTGGCCCCCATGGCCACGCCACCGGTCTGCCGCATCATGGACTACGGCAAGTTCCGTTATGAGGAGTCGCAGCGCGCCCGCGAGGCGCGCAAGAAGACGGCCCACATTTCGGTCAAGGAGGTCAAGTTCCGCCCCAAGATCGGAAAGGGTGACTTCGACACCAAGGTGCGACACGTCCAGGAGTTCCTCGCCGAGGGGCACAAGGTGAAGGTCACCTTGCAGTTCCGCGGACGTGAAATGGCCCACCCCGAGCTCGGAAGCAAGATTCTCGACGAGGTCATCGAAGCGATCAACGCGGTGGGCAAGGTGGAAACCCAAGCCCGCCTCGAGGGGCGCAGCATGACGATGGTGCTCGTCCCCGACAAGAAGCCGACGAAGAAGAAGGAGTCCGGCGACGCCGTCCCGGCCGAGACCACGACTCCCGAGTGACCCGCAACAGACAGACGCCCCGCGTCAACAGCAAAGGATCAGAGCAATGCCCAAGATGAAGACCAGCAAGACCGCCGCCAAGCGCTTCCGCAAGACCGGCACCGGAAAGCTGCGCCGCCTGCAGCAGAACCGTCAGCACCTCTTCGAGAAGAAGCCGTCCACCCGTACCCGTCGTCTCGACGGCATGGTCGACGTCCACTCCGGCGACGAGAAGAAGATCAAGCGCCTGCTCGCCGAGCGCTGACACCCCACGAATCACACGATCAAGGAAAGAAAGCGAAGGTAGCCAGCCATGGCAAGAGTCAAGCGTGCAGTGAACGCCAAGAAGAGCCGTCGTCAGGTTCTCGAGCGCGCCAAGGGTTACTACGGCAACAAGAGCCGTTCCGTCCGCGCCGCCAACGAGCAGGTCATGAAGTCCGGGCAGTACGCGTTCCGTGACCGTCGGGCCAAGAAGGGCGAGTTCCGCCGTCTGTGGATCCAGCGCATCAACGCCGCGTGCCGTCTGAACGACATCAGCTACAGCCGGTTCATCGCCGGCCTCAACGCCGCCGGCATCGAAGTCGATCGCAAGATCCTCGCCGATCTCGCCGTCACCGACCTCGCCGCGTTCGGTCGCCTCTGTGAGGCGGCCAAGGCGGCGCTCGCCTGAGCGAGTCGACCTGAACCACGAACTGGTTCTCAGCAATCCAGCGGTTCAACGCGTGCGGCGCCTCCTGGGGCGCCGCACGTCGCGTTTGGACGAGGGTGTGTTCGTCGTCGAAGGGCCGACCTTGGTCGCCGAGGCGGTCGACGCCGGCTGGACGGTGGTCGAGCAGTTCCTCGCGCCCGGCGCCGAGCCGATCGACGGAGCCGGGTTGGTGCGACGACTCGCCGCCGGGGTCATCGAACGGGTCGCCGACACCGAGACCCCCCAGCCGATCCTGGCCGTCGTGGAGCGACGTTTCGCCGACTCCGCCCTTTTGACTACTGCTCGCTGCGTGTTGGTGGCCGACGCAGTGGCCGACCCGGGCAACCTCGGCACCCTCGTGCGCTCGGCCGAGGCGTCGGGGGTCGACGCCGTGATGCTCACGCCGGGCACCGTCGATCCCTCCAATCCCAAGGTGGTGCGCTCGTCGGCCGGCGCGTTGTTCCGCGTGCCCGTGATCGAGGGTGGGTCGTTGTCCGACCTCGCACGGGCGGGGCTCATCCGGATCGGCACCTCGTCGCACCGCGGTTCCGCGCACACCGATGTCGACCTCACCCGTCGGGTCGCCGTCGTGTTGGGCAACGAGGCGCACGGCTTGTCCGACGAGTCGGCGGTGGACGAATGGGTCACCATTCCGCACGCCGGTCGAGCCGAGAGCCTGAACGTGGCCATGGCCGGCACGGTTCTGTGTTTCGAGGTGGCCCGGCAACGGCGAGGCGAGGACGGAGCGTGAATCACTCCGTGGTCGGCACGGCTCGCTGCGGTACGGTTGGTGAGCCATGAAGGACGCCATCGACGCCGCTCGTTCCGCCGCCGAGGCCCGCATCGCCGCGGCCTCCACGGTCGATGAACTGCGGGCCCTCGACACCGAATTGTTGGGGAAGAAGAGCGCTCTGGCCGAGGTGAAAGCCGGGCTCGGCAAACTGTCCACGGTCGACGAGAAGAAGGCCGCCGGTCAGGCCGTCAACGAGGCGATGGCGGCCGTCAGGGCGGCGCTCGACGCACGCATCGCGGTACTGGCGCGCGCCGAACGCGACGTGCTGTTGTCGTCCGAGGCCCTCGACCTCACCGAGCACTTCGACGCGCCCAACCGGGGCCGGGCCCACATCGTCACCCAGGCCTGGCAACGTCTCGAGGACGTGTTCGTCGGTCTCGGGTTCCAGGTGGCCGAGGGACCCGAGGTGGAGACCGATTGGTACAACTTCGAGGCGCTGAACATGCCGCCGTCGCACCCGGCGCGCAGCATGCACGACACCTTCTACGTCGACCACGGCGCCCACGGCAGCACCGTGCTGCGAACCCACACCTCACCGGTCCAGATCCGCGTCATGCAGAGCGTGAAACCCCCGATCTACATGATCATGCCGGGACGGGTCTTCCGGAACGAGACCACCGACGCCACGCACCTCGCGGTGTTCCACCAGATCGAGGGTCTGGTGATCGACAAGGGCATCACGTTGGCCGATCTGGCCGGCACCATCGACGCGTTCACCAAGGCGTTCTTCGGTGAGGGCTTCGGAAGTCGCCTTCGTCCGAGCTACTTCCCCTTCACCGAGCCCAGTGCCGAGTTCGACATCCGAACCCCCGACGGCTCGTGGCTCGAACTGGGGGGCTGCGGCATGGTGCACCCCAACGTGCTGCGCGCGGGCGGACTCGACCCCGAGGAGTGGAGCGGTTTCGCCTTCGGTTTCGGAATCGACCGCATGGCCAAGGAGCGTCACGGGGTGGGCGACGTGCGCGAGATGTACACCAACGACATTCGATTCATCGAGCAGTTCTGAGCCGACCATGAAGATCGTCCACTCCTGGCTCCTCGACCTCGCCAAGTCGCTACCCGACGATGTCGAGGCCATCGCCGAGACCCTCAGCGACATCGGCTTGTCCTGCGAGAGCGTCGATCGCGTCGGTGCCACCGTGGCCGGAGTCATCACCGCGCGGGTCGTGAAAACCGAGCGCCATCCCGACGCCGCCAAGGTGCATCGGGTCTTCCTCGACTGCGGCGACGGCACCGAGCATCACGTGTGGTGCGGTGCGTTCAACATGCAGCCCGGCGACGTCATCCCCTGGGCAACGCCGGGCACCACGATGCCCGACGGACGGGCCATCGAGACCAAACCCATCGTGGGCATCCCCAGCGAGGGTATGTGCTGTTCGGCCCGCGAACTGGGTCTGGGCGACGATCACGGCGGCATCCTCATCCTGGACCCCGACACACCGGTGGGTGTCCCGTACGGCAAGGCCCTCGGTCTGGCCGAGGAAGTGGTGTACGACCTCGACGTGTTGCGCAATCGCCCCGACGCGTACGGGCACGTCGGGGTGGCCCGCGATCTGGCTGCGCGCTTCGGCGTGCCGTTCTCGGCGTCCGACGGATCCATCAAGGCCACGGGAGCGTTGAAGTCCGCGCCGGTCGAGATCGTGGCCGGCGATCGTTGGCCGGGTTTCACCCCCATCGTCAGCAGCGGGGGGGGTGTCCCGTGGTCGCCCTACTGGAGGGCCAGTCGACTGGCCGCGGCCGGTATGCGTTCGATCAACAACGTCGTCGACGTTTCGAACTACGTGATGTTGGAGACGAACCAGCCGAACCACGCCTACGACTTCGAGCGACTGGGTGGCGGCGGATTCCGCATACGTCTGGCGCACGAGGGCGAAACCATGGTCACTCTCGACGACGTCGAGCGAACACTCACCGCCGACGATCTGCTCATCTGCGACCTCGACGATCGCCCCATCGGTCTGGCCGGCATCATGGGTGGACAGAACACCGAGATCTCCGACGACACCACCGTCATCGCCCTCGAGACCGCTTGGTTCGAGCCGCTCGGCATCATGAAAAGCGTTCAGCGCAACGGTTTGCGCAGTGAGGCCTCGGCGCGTTTCGAGCGGGGGATGGATCCCTACGGCATCGACGCCTCGGTGTCGCGGTTCATCGAGCTGCTCCGCCTCACGTGTCCCGATCTGGTCGTGCACGAGGGAGCGGTCGATGCCCGCACCGATCACCTGCCCAAGCCGGTCGTCGTCGACGTGCGGCCCTCGCGGGTCGGAGCCCTTCTGGGGACGCAATTCAGTGCGCAGGAGATCGTCTCGCTCGTCGCCCCGTTGGGTTTCGTCGGTGCGTTGCACGGCGACACCATTTCGGTGACCGTGCCGACGTGGCGACCCGACTGCACGCTCGAGATCGACATCGTCGAGGAGGTGGCCCGTCATTACGGGTATTCGC
>JBJTFY010000132.1:0-3940 GCA_046093625.1 Actinomycetota bacterium | reverse complement strand
AGCATCGCGGCGCCCTGAGTCGTCGGCCGCGACGGCTGGTAGCGTGTCGGACTGCTGGGGCGATTAGCTGAGTCGGCTAGAGCGCCACGTTCACACCGTGGAGGTCATCGGTTCGAGCCCGGTATCGCCCACCAGCACGTGAGCCCGGTCGTTCGGCCGGGCTCACGTCTTGATCGAGTGAACCGTTCCGGGAGGGATATGGTTCGGCCGGTGTTCGGGCGAAGAAAGAAGGAGACGGTCGACGTCCCTTCCTTGATTTCATTGCTCTTTGGTGCGGTGACGCCCGAGCAGAACCACCTTCTCCATCGAATCGCCCATCAGGCCATGGAGCGTGGTCACGATCCGTTGCGCGCCCTCATCTTGCACACCGACCAACAAAGTCTCCCCAGTCGCATCGTGGTCCGATTCGGTCCGAGCGACGTCGAATGGTGCGAGGTCGACGGACTTCGCCTCGCCACCGACGTGTCGGAGGGTTCCGTCTCTCCGCAGGTGGCGGCGGGGTACGAGCCCCATGTGTCCCGTACGTTGCGGTCAATCCTTCGAGCCGGTGACACGTTCGTCGACGTCGGGGCCAACATCGGTGTTCACGTCGCCGAAGCGGCGCGAATCGTCGGTCCGCACGGCCGGGTCGTCGCGGTCGAGCCGAACTCGGAGAACTGTCGACTTCTTCTGCTCACCGTCGACAAGAACATGTTCCGCAACGTCAAATTGGTTCCCACCGCCCTGTCCGATCGTGGCGAATGGACCTGGTTCTCCACGCACATCGGTTCCAACGGAGGTGTGCGGACGAGCGAGACCGAGGCGCTCGTCCAAGGATTCGGTTCGATCGTTCCCGTGCGCCGACTCGACGACGTCGCTCCCGAGCGGACCAGGCTCGTCAAGATCGACGTCGAGGGTGCGGAGATCTCGGTCCTTCGATCGGGACCCGAGACGCTGCGACGCGATCGCCCGTTCGTCATCATGGAGTTCAGTTGCGAGATGGTGCGGCGGGTGTCGGATGTCGACCCGCTCGACGCCTTGTCCTGGATCGAAGGACTCGGATACGACATCGCGGTGATTCGCAAAGGCGACGGCGAGAGAATCGCCACGACTGCACAGGATTTGATCGCGGGCTGGCCGTCCCCGGCGAACATCGAAGATCTGCTCCTCAGCCCCCGTTGACGCCCGAGACGAGGCGTACCGGGCGGGGCATCGTTCCGTCGTCGCCCCCGAACGGGCTAATTTGACCCCGATGCGGCGAACGTGTGAGCGACCCGGTTGCGGCGGTGCCAGCGCCGTGATCTACGGCTACGGGGCCACCGGTTCGGACACCATGTGGCTCGATGCCTGGCATCCCGACCGAGATCCGTCCGAAGCCCCCGCCGACACCCGCGGCGTGGTGTGCGCCCGTCACGGTGAACTGCTCGGTCCGCCCCGGGGTTGGACGATCGACGACCGACGTGACTCCGTGCCGCGTTTGTTCAAGCCCCGAGATCGCGGCGCACTGTCGGTGGTGCCGCCGGTGTCGTCGACCGATGACAAACCCAAGGTCAAGCGCGATCCCACCGCCCCCACCCGGCGCCCCAAGAGTTCCGAGCGTCCCCGTCCGCGGCTCTTCAGCGATCTGGAGGAGCAGGTCGCGCCGGTGGTCGAGTCCGTGGTGGATCCAGTGGTCGAGCCAGTGATCGAGTCCGTGGTCGAGCCCGTCGTCGAAACCGTCGTCGAGTCCGTGACCGAACCGGTGATCGAGGAACACGACGACTCGACGGAGTTGTTGATCCAACAAGACGTGGGGCGGCGCGTCACCGCCACGTTCGACCCCGACGACGATCTCGGTGGCACGCTCGACGCGACCGGCCCGATGCTGCGCGACGCGTTTCGCCCGCGTCATTCGGGTCGTTGGGATCCCACGGCCGAACTCATGCGTCCGACCGACGTGGCTCCCGAGAACTCCTGAGCGACGTGGAACTCGTCATCGACCATCGGTTGCCGTGCGCGCCGTCACGAGTGTTCCCCATGGTCGACGATCTGGCCCGCTACCCGCAGTGGATGGGATTGGTGCACGAGGCCGTGGTCGTCGACGCGGGCGTGTGGGTCGTCGAGTTGCGGGCCCGAGTGGGCCCTTTCGCCAGATCGAAGCGGTTGCGCATGGAGCGGGTGGTGTGCGACGAGCCCCAGCACGTGCGGTTCGAGCGACGCGAGGTCGACGGGGCGAACCACGGTACGTGGGTGCTCGATGCGCGACTGTCGGGCACCGAGACCACCGACCTGCGGGTCGAACTCCGGTACGGCGGTCGTGTGTGGTCGGCGGTCGTCGAGCGGGTGCGGCGCGCCGTGGTGGCGGGCAGCAAGGCCCGGCTGTCGGGCCTCGTGTCAGGTTGACGCCCAGGCGCTGAATCGTCCGTTCGCTCGCCGTTCGAGGCGTAGGCGCACTCCGAAACACTCCGAGAGAGTCGCGGAATCGAAGACGTCGTCGATGGCTCCGCGGGTCTGCACCCGACCCTCTTTCAGGAACAGCACGTGGGTCATGCCCGGTGGGATCTCATCCACGTGATGCGTGACCAACACCAATGGTGCGGCGGTCGGAGACGTCGTGAGTTCGGTCAGTGAACCGACCAATTGTTCGCGACCGCCGAGGTCGAGCCGGGCGCTCGGCTCGTCGAGCAACACGATCGCCGGGTCGTTCATCAGGGCCCGCGCGAGCAACACCCGTTGTTGTTCGCCGGACGACAACGAGGCGAACGCGCGATCGGCCAGTGCTGCGACGCCCATCGTGCCGAGGCAGTGCCCGGCGCGCGCTCGGTCGGAGTCGTCGTAGCTGTGCCACCACGGCTCGAGAGCCGCGTGACGCGCGGTCATCACCACGTCCCGGGCCGGCAGGGCACCGCGGATGTCGGTGGCCAAGGACGCCGACACGTAGCCGATGCGACGCCGCAGTGAGCGAACGTCGGTCGAACCGAGTGTCTCGCCCAGCACCGAAACGGTGCCACGCGTGGGGTGGTCGTACAGCGCGGCGATGCGCACCAGCGTCGTCTTGCCCGATCCGTTCGCCCCGAGCACCAACCAACGCTCGTCGGCCTCCACGGTGAGGTCGATGTGATCGCACACCGTGCGTCCGTCGCGAACGACGGAGATGTCGGAGAGCGCGAGATGGGCGACCACCGCGCCAAGGGTAGGGCCCGACCCATCGGTCGCGATCGGGGAACCGCAGGTCACACGGGGCGACGGCGGGCGACCGTAACCGAATTGAAATGTCCGATACCCTGACCCGGTCATGTCGCGGCCCGCTTTCTCCTCGCGCCCGTTGGGCAATGTGGCCGCCTCGGTGTTCCTCGGTGTGGCCGTCGTGATGGCCGTCGTGATGGCTGTCGTGGTGGCCCTTCCGGCGGCCGGCCTGGCCACCCCGGCCGATTCGTCGGATGCCGCGGCGCAAAAGGCCGCCGCCGAGATCCAGGCCGCTCGCGACCGCGCCAACGCCGCCGCCGATGCCGCTTTTGCCGCCGAATCGGCGCTCGACGCCTTGTCGATCGAGGTGACCAACACCGAGATCGAGTTGGCCGACCTCGAAGCACGCGCCGGATCCCTGCAGTCCGGTGTCGAGGAGGTGGCCGTACAGCGATTCGTGAGCGGTGGCGGTGGCGGTATCCCGCTGTTGAGCGGGCTCGACGGGCCGTCGGCTCAAGCGCAGGCGAACGTGTTGCTCGAGATCGTGAGCGACACGTCGCAGTCGACGCTCGACGAGTACGACGCGCTGAGCAAGGAACTCGCCGACAAGAAGCGTTCGCTCGAGCGGGCCAAGGAACAACAGGCGCAGGCCATCGAGGATTACGCGGCGCTCCAGGCGAAGGCGCTCGCCGAGGTCGAGAGGCTGAAAAAGGTCGAGGCGCAACGCCTGAAGGACGAAAAGGTGCGCAAGATCCTCGAGGCCGCCCGCATCAAGGCCCAGGCCGATGCATTGGCC
>JBJTFY010000131.1:0-9768 GCA_046093625.1 Actinomycetota bacterium | reverse complement strand
GGCTCTGTTCGCCTCTTTCATCGAGACCGCCGCCAACGAACTTCTCGAGAAGGACGTCATCGAGGAACTCCAGAAGACCTCGCGCGGCGTCTTCGACGTGCTGCCCATCAACGTGGCCGACCCCAAGGTCTTCATCGGTCTCCTGATCGGCGGCGCGGTGCCGTTCCTCTTCTCGGCTCTCGCCATCCGCGCGGTGGGTCGCACCGCTGGCGTGGTCGTGCAGGAGGTGCGTAACCAGTTCGCCGACGGCGGAATCATGGCTGGCACCAAGCAGCCCGACTACGGCCCGGTCATCGACATCTGCACCAAGGCGTCACTGCGCGAGTTGACCACCCCGGCTCTGCTCGCGGTGCTCACCCCCGTCGTCATCGGCTTCGGAATCGACTGGAAGGCGCTGGGCGCATTCCTGGCCGCGGTCATCCTCGTCGGTCAGCTCATGGCGAACTACCTCAGCAACGCCGGCGGCGCCTGGGACAACGCCAAGAAGTACATCGAGGACGGTCACCACGGTGGCAAGGGCAGCGACTCGCACAAGGCCGCCGTCATCGGCGACACCGTGGGCGACCCTTTCAAGGACACCGCCGGCCCGGCGCTCAACCCGCTCATCAAGGTGATGAACCTGGTGTCGCTGTTGATCCTCCCGGCCATCATCACCCAGCAGGACAACGACGGCGCGCGATACGCGATCGCCGGCGTGGCCCTGGTGGTGCTCATCGGATCGGTGATCTTCTCCGGTCGCAAGACCGACAGCATCAGCAGCTTGGCATCCAGCAAAGCCTGATCACCGAACACTCGTCGAAGGGGCGCTCCGGGTCACCGGAGCGCTCCTTCGCTTTGACCGACCAACTAGCGTCGCCTCATGCTCGCCTTGTTCGACGTGGAGTCCTGGATCGAAAGTGGCGGTCTGGCCATCCTGGCCGCCATCGTCTTCGCCGAATCGGGCCTCCTCGTGGGGTTCTTCCTCCCGGGTGATTCGCTCTTGTTCATCGCCGGCTTCCTCACCTCGTCGGCCGGACCCGAAGCGTTGGGAGTGAAGCCCGATTCGTTGCCGTCACTGCCCCTCGTGGCCGTCGTCGTGGTGCTGGCGGCGATCATCGGCGACCAAGTGGGGTACATGTTCGGCCGCAAAGTCGGACCGAGCCTCTTCCAACGCGAGGAGAGCCGACTGTTCAAGCCCTCCCACGTGTCGAAGGCCCACGACTTCATGGAAAAGCACGGCTCGAAGACCATCGTGATGGCCCGCTTCGTGCCGATCGTGCGTACCTTCGCGCCGATCGTGGCTGGCGTCAGCAACATGCAGTACCGCACCTTCGTCACCTACAACATCGTCGGTGGAATCCTGTGGGGTGCCGGTCTCACCACTCTCGGTCACTACCTCGGTGACATCTCGTGGGTGAAGGACAACATCGAGATCGCCTCGCTCGTGATCGTGTTCATCTCGGTGCTGCCGATGATCGTCGAGTTCGCCCGTCACCGACGCGGTCGGCGCTGATCACCCGCCGCGTCGACACCACCCGTTCGGGGTGAGCACCAAGTCGAGCACCCTCCCGTCCGGGAAGTCGAAGGGCAGGCGCGGCCCGAGGTGGGCCGTCGCGAGCGGGATCCATTCGTGATCCAGCGGTCGGTCCGACCACCGGTGCGCGCGCACCGACGCCGTCTCCACGATCGCCACGGGTCCCTCGTCGGTCTCGACGTCACCGACGATCACCCCGCGCTGCGTGTAACCGTCGGCCCGCGACTCGGGTGCGCCCTCGGCGTACCACTCGAGGTCGCTCGCCATCGGAACGAGGGTCCCCCGCACCCGACCGAGTGCCTCGCCGGGATCGTCGAGTTCGACCGCGTGGGTCTCGTTGCCCAACGTCCATTGACGCATCGGAGACTCACAGGTGAACTCCGCCCACATGGCCTCGGCCTTGGCGATCATCGGATCGGCGCGCCGGATCACGTCGAACTCGACGACGTGCAGCAACGGTCGTCCGCGACGCCACCAGGCCCAGCAGTACCACGCGGTCGCGTCACGCCTCAACCGATACGAGGTGAAGCCTCCCTCGTCGCGGCTCCACCACGCGAACGACCACTCTTCCTCGAGTGCGTCGGGGTGGTACCGCTCGTCGCGCTCGGAAACGGTCATCGTCCGGCAGACTACGAGCCATGAGCAACGGCACCGTTCGCTACCTCAGCCTCGACTGGATCGATGCACTCACCCGCGAGGTCGCGGCCAGCACCGCCATGTCGGACGTGGCCCGCGAACACACCGTCGGGATCACCCAGACCGTCACCGGGGGCCCCGAGGGCGACGTGACCTATCACCTGCAGATCGACGATGGACGAGCGTCGTTCGGCGCCGGGCCCGCCCATCCCGAGGACGTTCGCTTCGAGCAGGAATGGGAGACCGCCGTGGGGGTGGCCACCGGAACCCTCAACGCGCAACAGGCCTTCATCACCGGGCGCATCCGCCTCTACGGCGACCAGCAGAAACTGAGCGACAGCACCCCGGTGTTCGCCGCTCTCGACGCCGTGTTCACCACGGTGCGGGCGTTCACCGTTTACGAGTGACGCTTCACGTCGCGCGCGGTGGCTCCGACCACCGACAACGCCACTCCGCACAACACCCCACCCACCAGATAGGGCGCCCCGATCGACACGTGGTCGTAAAGCAGTCCTGCCAACGCCGGACCGGCCACCCGTCCGACCGCGTTGACGCCCTGTTGGAAGCCGAGGGCTTCACCGCGACGGTGATCGGGCACCCGACCCGACACCAGTGCCGAGAGGTTCGGCGTCACCAGACCCTGGCCCACGGTGAGCAACAGCAGCGCCACGATCAGCAACGGCCACTGTTCGGCGACCGACAGGAGGGCCAACCCGGCGGTGTTGGCGATCAGGCCCGACTGCACCGAGCGTTCGGTCCCGAGTCGGGTGTTGACCGGGCGGACCAACGAGGCCTGCACCGCGACGAGCACCGCGCCCACGCCGACGAACACCGCGGCCACTCCGGCCTCGGTGAGGTCGAATCGATCGCCCGCGAGCAGTGAGAAGGTCGACTCGAAACCGCTGAAGGCGACGATCGCCGTGAAGCCGGCCACGGCGATGCCCCACAAACGCACCGGTCGCTCGTCGGTCGTCGGCGCGGGAGTTTCGACGCGCACTGTGGAGGGGCGGGTCTCGGGGAGGCGGAAGCACGCCACCACCGCGTTGGCCAGTGCGACACAGCCCGCGACGTAGAACGGGACGTGCTCGCCCCCGAGCGCGGCCAGGCCACCGAGAGCGGGTCCCACCACGAAACCGACTCCGAACGCCGCCCCGAGCAGGCCGAGCAGCCGCGGACGTTCCGCGGGCGATGCCACGTCGGTGACCGCTCCCTGGGCCACCGCGACGCTGGCTCCCGACGCTCCGTCCAGAATGCGGCCGAGGAACAGGACCCACAACGCACCGGCGGCTCCGGTGACGAAGCAGCCGACCGCGGTGCCGAGCAACGAAATGAGAATGACCGGCTTGCGACCGATGCGATCGGAGAGACGTCCGAGGATCGGAGAGAAGACCAACTGGGCCAAGGAGAACGAAGCGAACAGCAGACCGACCTGCAACCCGCTGGCCCCGAATCGCTCGGCGTAACGACCGAGGATCGGCACGACGATGCCGAAACCGACGAGGTCGAGAGCCACCGTGATCCAGATGGTGAAGAAACCCTTGGGCAAGGGTTCGCGCGGAGCGCTCTGGTCCCGACGGGCCATCGTTGGATCCACCACTCGTCACCGACGGACGGTGGTGCCCGCCTTGTTGGTCTCGACGATCCAGCCGTCAGCCTGCAGCGCGGCCCGCAGTTCGTCGGCGGTCGAGAAATCCTTGGCGGCCCGCGCCGCGTCGAGCGCCGCGGCCCGGGCGAGCACGTCGCTCGGCACCGTGACGGCGTCCTTCAGCGTCAGACCGAACGCCGCGCACATCGAACGCACCGCCGCCGACAACGCGGCAACCTCCGCCGATCCGGCGTCGAGGGCGGCGTTGGCCCGTCGGAGCGTCTCGAAGAGCAGAGCGGTCGCCGCCGGAGTGTCGAGGTCGTCGTCCATGCGATCACGGAATCGGGCGATCACGTCGGCCTCGGCCTCGACCGAGTCGAGATGCGCGGTACGCGCGGCGAAAGCGTCGATGCCCGACAACGCGTTCACCGCGGCGTCGATGTTGTCCTGACCGATGCGGACCGGACTGCGGTAGTGGGTCTGCAGGAGCACCAGTCGGTAGGCGCGCGCGTCGTAATGCTCGAGCAGATCGAGCAGATTGGCCACGTTGCCGAGGCTCTTCGACATCTTCTCGCCGTCGGTGTCGACCACGAACCCGTTGTGCATCCAGTGTCGGGCGAACTCCTTGCCGAGGGCCACCGCCTGGGCACGCTCGTTCTCGTGATGGGGGAACTTCAGGTCCATTCCCCCGCAGTGAAGGTCGAACCCCTCGCCGAGCAATTCGAGGCTCATCACCACGCATTCGCTGTGCCAGCCCGGACGACCGGCACCCCACGGAGAGGGCCACGACGGTTCGCCGGGCTTGCTGAACTTCCACAGAGCGAAGTCCGCCGGATGACGCTTGTTGCCGGCACCGAACACCTCGCGGTCGCCACCACCGGAGAGCATGTCGTCGAGACTCTGGTGAGCGAGCAGTCCGTAATCGGGGACGTTCGGGACGCTCAGATACGCGCCGTCGTCGGTCACGTAGGCGTTGCCGCGCTCGATCAGGGTCGCGATCATCCCGACCATCTGGTCCACGTACTCGGTGGCGTGCGGGACGTCGGTCGGGCGGGCCACGTTGAGCTTGCCCATGGCCTCGAACCACACGCTCTCGCACTTGTGGGTGATGTCCTGCCACGGACGTCCCTCGCGGTTGGCGCGGTCGATGATCTTGTCGTCGATGTCGGTGATGTTCGAGACCAATCGAACCTCGAGGCCACTCCACTCGAGATAGCGACGCAGGATGTCGTAGACGAGCGTCGCTCGCCCGTGGCCGAGATGCGGAGGTCCGTAGACGGTGGGGCCGCAGAGATAGATGCCCACCCGACCGGGAGTGCGCAGGCGCAGTTCGCGCACCTCCGACGTCGCCGTGTCGTACAACCTGAACATGGCACGAGCCTACGCCCCGACGCTGGTCCACCTATAGCCTTGCCTCCCATGGCGTCCATCCCCGACAAGCCCACGCTCGACGGAATCGAGAGCGAGTGGGCGCGCGTGTGGGACGAAGAGGGCACGTACGCTTTCGACCGCTCGGCACCGCGCGAGCGCGTGTACGCCATCGACACTCCCCCGCCGACGGTCAGTGGTTCGTTGCACATGGGACACGTCTTCTCGTACACGCACACCGACACCATCGCGCGATTCCAACGAATGTCGGGGAAGTCCGTCTTCTACCCGATGGGCTGGGACGACAACGGGCTGCCCACCGAGCGTCGCGTGCAGAACTTCTTCGGCGTGCGTTGCGATCCGAACGTCGCGTACCAACCCGGATTCCGACCGCCGTTCCGCGGCGATCCGCCCAAGGATCACCAGCCGATCGCGATCTCGCGACCGAACTTCATCGAGTTGTGCGAGGAACTCACGCACGAGGACGAAAAGGTATTCGAGGACCTCTTCCGACGTCTCGGGCTGTCGGTCGACTGGTCGTTCCTGTACGCCACGATCGACGAGCGCAGTCGGCGGGCCAGCCAACGCGCGTTCCTGCGCAATCTGGCGCGGGGTGAGGCCTACACGCAGGAGGCTCCGACTCTCTGGGACGTCGATTTCAAGACGGCGGTGGCGCAGGCCGAACTCGAGGACCGCGAGCGTCCGGGCGCCTACCACCAGATCGCTTTCGCCCGGGTCGACGGCGGACCCGACGTCGTGATCGACACCACCCGACCGGTGCTGATCGCCGCGTGCGTGGCCCTCGTCGCGCACCCCGACGACGAGCGATACCAGCCGCTGTTCGGGCAGCATGTGCGCACCCCGCTCTACGGCGTCGAGGTTCCGGTGCTCGCGCATCCGCTCGCCCAGCCCGACAAGGGCACGGGAATCGCCATGATCTGCACCTTCGGTGACGTCACCGACGTCACCTGGTGGCGCGAACTCGACCTGCCCACCCGGGCGATCATCGGACGCGACGGTCGCATCGTCGCCACCCCGCCGAACGGCCTCGACTCGGCCGAGGGTGTGGCGAACTTCGGGGCGATCGCCGGTCTCTACGTCAACCAAGCCCAGACCAAGGTGGTCGAGGCTCTGCGCGAGTGTGGCGCGATGCTCGGTGAGCCCCGCCCGATCACGCACCCGGTGAAGTTCTTCGAGAAAGGTGACCGGCCACTCGAGATCGTGACGAGCCGCCAGTGGTACATCCGCAACGGCGGTCGCGACCACGAGCTGCGCGGCGCTCTGCTCGGTCGGGGCGATCGCCTGGTGTGGCACCCCGATCACATGCGTCATCGCTATTCGAACTGGGTCGAGGGTCTGAACGGCGATTGGCTCATCAGTCGCCAGCGCTACTTCGGCGTACCGGTACCGGTGTGGTACCCGATCGACGCGAACGGCGAGATCGACCACGACTCGCCGATCGTGCCCGACGAGTCGGCGTTGCCCATCGACCCGTCCACCGACGTTCCCCCGGGTTACTCGGCGGACCAACGCAACACGGCCGGTGGATTCACCGGCGACCCCGACGTCATGGACACGTGGGCCACGTCGTCGTTGTCACCGCAGATCGCCGGGCGCTGGGAAGACGACGCCGACCTGTTCGAGCGGGTGTTCCCGATGGACCTGCGTCCGCAGGGTCACGACATCATCCGCACCTGGCTCTTCAGCACCGTGGTGAGGTCGCACTTCGAGCACGGTTCGCTGCCGTGGTCGAACACGGCGCTCTCCGGCTGGATCCTCGACCCCGACCGCAAGAAGATGTCGAAATCGAAGGGCAACGTCGTGACCCCTGTCGATCTCTTCGAGAAGTTCGGCAGTGACGCGGTGCGTTACTGGGCGGCCTCGGCGCGACCCGGAGTCGACACCGCGTTCAGCGAGGAGCAGATGAAGGTCGGTCGCAAGTTGGCCACCAAGTTGTTGAACGCGAGCAAGTTCGTCCTGTCGTTCCCCGAACCACCGTCGACCGCGGTGGTGTCGAACGCCATCGACACCGCGATGCTGGCGCGGGTCGCCGAGACCGTTCGTGAATCGACGGAGGCCTTCGAGCAGTACGACTACGCGCGCGCCCTCGAGCGCACCGAGGCGCTGTTCTGGTGGTTCTGCGACGATTACGTCGAACTGGTGAAGGGCCGTGCCTACGCGAGCCAAGGACCCGCAGCGGCCGAGTCCGCCCAGGTCGCCCTGCGCCGTGCGTTGTCGGCGATCCAGCGTTTGCTCGCACCGTTCATTCCGTTCACCACCGAGTCGGTGTGGCGTTGGTGGCAGCCCGGCTCCGTGCACACCTCCAGCTGGCCCTCCGTCGGCGAACTCGGCGCGATCGGCGACGCCGCGATCCTCGACCCGATCGGTGAGGTGTTGGCGCAGGTGCGTCGGGCCAAGACCGAGGCGAAGTCGTCGCAGAAGACGGCGGTCGAGTCCGCCGAAGTGCGTGGATCGGCAGCCGATCTGGCGGCCATCGAACTCGGGCTCGCCGACCTCGCCGAGGCGGGCAGCGTGCGGGCGTGGAATCTGGTCGGCGGCGACGGGCCGGTTGGTGTGACCGTCGTCCTCGCCCCCGCCGAACCACAGTGACCCGAACCCCATCGTCGGGGCGACAGCGGTAGTTTGTCGGACTTGTGACCGCCGATCAGCCAGCCGCACCCGACCAACCGGTCGTGGGCGACGACACGCTGAATCATCTCTCGAGCCTGCAACCCGACCCGACGCCGAAACGTCGGCGCACCTGGGGACAGCGCGCGGTGCTCGGCCTCAACGCCGCCGTCGTTTTCGCCTGCTTCGTCGCGGCGATCGGCGTGTACTACGGCAACGAGAAGGCCAACGACCGTCGCGTGGTGACCTTGATCGGCGCCGAGGGCGGACCGCTCCTGACGCTGCCCAGCACCACGTTGCCCGCGGGCACCGACAGCGAGACGGTCACCACCGAGGCTCCCGTTCCGGTCGACATCACCGCCAAGAACTTCCTCATCACCGGCAGCGACAACGGTGCCTGCGTCGATCCCGACTCGCCGTACGCGGCGGCGTTCGGTGACCGCAACGGACTCGGCGAGCGCGCCGACACCATCATGATGTTGCGTCTCGACCCGGCCACCAACGCCGCGGCCGTGCTGTCGTTCCCCCGCGACTTGTGGGTGCGCATCGGTGGCACCAAACGTATGGGGCGTATCAACGGCGCCTTCAGCCCCGAGGATCCCAACACCTTGATCCTCACCATCTGGGACAACTTCGGGATCCTCGCCGACCACTACGTGAACATCGACTTCTGCGCGTTCAAGCAGATCGTCGATGCGGTGGGCGGCGTGCGGGTTCCGTTCGCCACCCCGGTGCGCGACCGTCACACGAACCTGCTGATCGAGACCGCGGGTTGCCACACGTTCAGCGGCGAGGAGGGCCTGGCGTACGTTCGCTCCCGCCACTTCCAGTACTTCGACCCCAAGAAGAAGGAGTGGGTCGAGGACCCGGCCTCGGATCGCGGTCGAATCTCGCGCCAACAGGACTTCCTGCGGCGCGCGATCCAGATGGCCCTCGACAAGGGGGCCGGCAACCCCACGGTGGCCAAGGAGCTCATCGACGCCGGCATCCAGAACGTGATCCTCGACTCGAACCTCACGCCGGGACGGCTCCTCGAGCTGGCCTCGGCGATGAAGAACCTCGACCCGGCCACCATGCGCACGTACCAAATCGAGGGCAAGGGTGTCGACAAGAGCGGTCAGTCCGTCCTCGAGCCGTTGATCAAGAGCGACAGCATGAAAGCCGTGCTCGCCGTGTTCCAGGGCAAGGCCCGACTCGTCGACGCCCCCGAGCAACTCTTCGAGGTGCCCACCACGGCGGCACCAACGACCGTGGCGAGCGGATCGACGGGCACCACGGTGAAGCCGAGCGGCACCACGACGACGTCGAGCTCGCTCGCACCGGTGTACGTCGACGAGAACACGTACGGCGTACTTCCTCCCGACGACCCCGCCTGTAGTTGACCCGACGGTCAGTCGAGAATCTCGCGCAGGGCACTGGGCACGTCGCTCGGCCCGTCGATCACCGCCAACCGCGCCCCCACGCGCGCCGCCAGTTGTCTCGCCTCCGCGTCGTCGCCGGCCGGAGCCAGGATCACCAACTCGTCCAGAGCGCGCGCCGCCGACTCGACGTCGCCTTCCACCGTCGCACGGCAGTCGCTCAACACCACCGCGATGCGACGTCCGGCGTTCGTGCGGCCGAGTTGCTCGGCGGCGGTACGCAAGGCCCCGGCCAGATCGGTCGTTCCGAACCCGCGCAGGGAAAGCACGTCGTTGACCACCTGTTCGCCCGACTTCGTGGAGTTCTGCGCCTTGGCCACCACCACGTCCTTGCCGAAGGCGATCACGCTGTAGTCCGCCGGACTGCGCCAGGCGACGGCGGCGGCCGCCATCGCCGAGGTGGCCAGAGGCTTGCCGCCCATCGATCCGCTGCGGTCCACCAGCAACGAGATGGCCGTGCCCGGTCGCACCCAACCGCGCACACGGAGGGCGTCGACATCGGCCGCGCGACGTTCGGCACGCGCGCCCACGATTTCGTCCATCGACGCGTCGATATCGAGGTCGCCGGCATCGGGTCGGTAGGGGCGCACGGCCATCTTGCCGATGCCGGCGACCTCGAT
>JBJTFY010000130.1:0-2985 GCA_046093625.1 Actinomycetota bacterium | reverse complement strand
TCCTCGGTGAGGCGCTTCACCAGTTCGGGCGTCACGTCACGGTCCTGGTCACTCAGAACTCGCCGAGCAGGTCGGCGCCGTCGTTGTCGTCGGTGGCGGCGAAGGCGCGGGTGATCATCTCGTGCAGGAGTCGCCGTCCGCGATCGTTGCCCGGATCGATGTCGCTGACGGCCACTTGAGACCACGCTTGGTGCAGCAGGCAGTAGCGATAGTCACGCCAGCAGCGTTCCCACGAGTAACCGGTGACCCCGGCCGCCCGGAGGCCGTCGTGGTAGCGGCGCACGAGGTCGCCCTCCCACGCGCGGCGATTCTCGATCGTCACCGATTGACCGAGGAAATTGGCCACGTCCCACAATCCGACGTGACGCGCGCTCAACTGCCAGTCGAGCACCGTGACCGCACCGGCCCCGGCCGAACCTCCGAACAAGAAGTTGTCGGCGCGGAAGTCCATGTGCACGAAGGTCGCGTGGCCCTGGTCGACCCACCAATCGACCATGTCGGGGTACTTGGGGGTCAGTTCGCGCATCCAGCCCAGCGTGCGTTCGGGCAGGATCCCGGACCAGGTGGCGATGAACGACTCGAGTTTGGGCTCGGCCATCTCGCGGGCCGCGCGGTACAGCGGATTGTTCATCGGCGGCAACCACGAGAGCGAGCGCAACAGATCGTTGTCCCAGAAGGTCGAGTGCAAGGTGACGGCCTGATCGAGGATCGCCGCGGTGTCGTCCAGATCGGCTCCGACCACCTGGTCGACCATCCGCGCGTCGGTGATCTCCTCGATGAGCACGATGTACGGCGCACCGGACGGGTCGACGTCGGTGTAGTGACAATGGGGGACCCGCAGATTGATGGTGCGCGAGAAACGCGAGTAGAAGTTCGACTCCCTCTCGTAGAAGCCCATCGCCTGTGACATGAAGACGTTGCCCGGGGCCGCCGCTTGGCACTTGGCGATCATCGTCGCCGGCCGGGGACCTTCGGAGCCCGGCTGATATCCGAGATGAAGGCGGGTCACCTCGCCCAACAAACCGACACCCTCACCGAGTCGCTCGGCGCGCACCTCGGTGATCTCGGCGACGGATCCGTCGAAGGCTTCGTTCAACCAATCGGCCGTCAGATGATCGGCGGTGGTGGGGATCGCGGGGCGGGTCGTCACGATCAACCCGCCAACGAACCAGCGTCGACCACGACGACTTCACCCGTGACCCAGGCGGCCATGTCGCTCGCGAGGAAGAGGATCACCCGGGCGATGTCGTCGGCTTGCCCGGCCCGACCGAGGAGCGTCTGGCTCATGCGCTTGGCGACGTCGAGCCCGGCGGCTTTGAGCGGCGCCAACTGGTCCTGCACCCCGGGGGTGTCGATCGGTCCGGGGGCGACGCCGACCACTCGGACGTCGAGCGCACCGAACTCGAGCGCCAACGACTTGGTGAGGCCGACCACCGCGTGTGTGGAGACGACGTAGGCGCTGATGCCCGGAGAGGCGCGAAAGCCGGTCGTCGAGGCCAGGTTGACGATCACGCCGCCCCGACTCATGCGCTTGGCGGCCTCCCGGGCACCGGCGTAGGAGCCGCGCACGTTGACTTCGAGCAGTCGGTCGATGAACGAGTCGGCGGCGTCGATGGCCGGTCCGGTGGTGGGGAAGATGCCGGCGTTGTTGACCCAGATGTCGATCGATCCGAAACGCTCTACGCAGAGATCGGCGGCGCGGGCGACGGAATCGGTGTCGACGACGTCGATCGCCGTGCTCGCGACGACGCGACCGGTCGCCCCGGCGATCTCGATCGCGGCGGTTGCGGCGGCGGATTCGTCGATGTCGGCGATCACGACGTCGGCTCCGGCCTCGGCCAGACGGCGGGCCGTGGCGGCGCCGATTCCCCGCGCCGCGCCGGTGACCACGGCGGCACGACCGGCCAACGACCAGAGGTCGCTCAACGACCTGTGACTGTGATCCTCGATCATCGTTCCCCCTCGACGGTCCGTCGGGTCCATTCTTATCGATCGAATCTTCTATGGTTTGCCTCGTGGGGCGGGAACTGACCAGATTCGACGAGTTCCCCCGCCACCAGATCGGGAACACGTTCGACACCGTGGTCGACGGCTCTCAGCATTGGAGCGACGGGTTTTACTTCACGATGGGCGACGACGCCGGTCGCGTGGCGTGGTTCATGGGGCTGCGACTGCACATCAACAACGACGTGATCGACGGTTTCGTCTGCACCGCGCTCGACGGACGGCAACACAACGCACGCTGGTCGCGTCGACTGCGTCCCGCGATCGACGACGTTGCGGTCGGTCCCTTGTCGGTCGAGATCGTCGAAGGACTGCGCGTGCTCCGCACGCGTTGCGCCCCCAATGCCCTCGGTCAGGCCCACGACCTGCTCTGGGAGGGGGTCCATGCCCCGTACAACGAGGACCACGTGCAGGTCTTCGTGAACGGACGTCTGCACAGCGACCGGTCGAACTACGACCAGGTGATGAAGGTGACGGGTTGGATCGAGGTGGACGGTGAGCGCATCGAGGTCGACGGCTGGACCGGCGTGCGCGACCACTCGTGGGGCATCGGAAACCAGACCGGCGGACCGCGCACGAACGTGATCGCGCCTCCACCCGTCGTGACGCCCCCGCCGGGACTCCGGCAGTGGTGCTGGTACCGGATGCCCGACCGGGCGATCTTCTGGCAGTTCCACCACGCGGGTGGCCGGGCCCCGTTCACCAAACTCGAGACGCGATGCGTGTTTCCCTACGGCGACCCCCGTGAGTCGTTCGCCTACTCCGCGCTCGACTACGAGGTGGAGTTCGTCGCGGTCGACGGACGCAACACGCGCCGACTGAAATCGTCGGTCGTGCACCTCACCCGCCCGGACGGCGTGGTCGAGTCGTACCGCAGCGAACCGATCTCGTACCCCCTCTACCTGCAGGGCGGGGGATACCACAACGGATTCGACGACGCACTCGGTCGTGGCGTGTACCGCGGAGACGACGTCGAGGAGG
>JBJTFY010000129.1:0-4579 GCA_046093625.1 Actinomycetota bacterium | reverse complement strand
ACGAGATCCGGTCGCGTGTACCCGTGATTCGGGGTCAGAGGCTGCCATTCGATCGTCAACAGACGGTGCCGCTGCAGATCGCGGAACGCGCCGTAGTCGGAGAGCACGTCGAAGCGGTAGTCGGTGCGCTCGAAGGCCCGGCCGGGCCGGTGACGGCGGTTCTCGCGCTCCCCGATGTAGGAACGCAGGATCGCCACCTTCTCCGCGTGTCCCATGCGGCGCACCCGTTGCATGATCTGGGTCTCGGGCAGGCTCGTGTGCGAGTAACAGATCGCCGCGATCAACTTGTCCTCGCCCTCGGGGTCGAAGTCGGTCAACACGACCGGCGGGACGTGGTCGATCGGCGTCTCGGCGAAGAGGCCCTCGACCAGCTCGGCGGTGTCGTCCCGGGTCGACGACAGATAATCGCTCCAACGTCCCCCGCGGTCGGCGATGTCGACCCGCCGCAGAAAGCTCGGAATCACCTTGCGCAACTCCTCGAGCATCAACGCCGCGTAATGGCGGGCCTCGGGCAACGGGTGCGAGCGCATGCGGATCAGCATCGCCTCGAACGACTGCCCGCTGCCGTAGATGCCGACGTTGGACAACGAGGCCGCGGGCAACACGCCCCGCACCGCGTCGAGGGCCTTGGCCCGGGTGGCTTGCCGGAAGACGAAGTCACTGTCGGCGGGATCGCGCGCCACCGTGGACCGAACGTGCTCGGTCACCCGCTCCATCAGGATCGAATACGAGTCGAACATGCGATCCATGTCGCCCACGTACCGCGTTCCGAAGCGCGAGTTGAGCACCTCGAGGTCGCGGTAGAACCGGTACCGACCCGCGATCCGCGAGTCGTAGGCGATGTACCGGGTGCTCTGTTCGAGGTAGCTGGCGAGACGTCCCCACTCGAGGATCTTGGTCAGTACGTTCGAGGCCTGTTCGCAGGCCAGGTGCACCCCACCCAACTGGGCCACCGAGTCGTCGCCGTACTCGAAGAACACCTTCTCGTAGAGTTCCTCGGCCCGTTCGAGGCCGATCGTGGCGTCGACCCCCTGGTCGCCGGCGATGTCGAGGTCACCGACGAACTCGTCGAGGAACAAGCGACGCAGGCTCTTGGAACTGCGGCTGTAGCGCGCGAAGAGCGCACCCTTGACGACCTCGGGCAGATTCACGAGGGCGAACACCGGGCCGTCGAGGTTCGTGAAGTACCGGCGCAGGATGTCGGACTCCGCTGGGGTGAACTCCTCGGGGGCGTAGACCGTCACGACCCGCCACGCTAGTTGTTCTCGTCCTCGGGAGGGGGGAATGCCTCAGGGGCGGGCCATCACGTCGACCGTCGACGAAACGCCCGCGAATTCACGGCGTACCTCGTTCAGCAGCTCGGGGCGCGACCACAGGTCGACCACCGTTCGGGCCATCGCCTTGGCGACGATCAGGGCCGCCTCGTCGCCGGCCGCGGACCCGGCGTGACGGGCGAACTCCTCGGTATGGATCGCCACACCGTCGGGCGCCACCTTGATCATCGGGTGGATCGAGGGCAGGAGGTAACTCACGTTCCCCATGTCGGTCGAACCGGTCACGCGTCGTCCGATCTCGTCCGGATCGCGCACCAGGCGTCCGAGAGCGCCCATGTTGTCGACGAACGCGCCCACCATCGCGAGGTTGTCGCGCACGTCGGCATAGGCCACGTCGTCCCACGTCACGTCCATCGTGCACCCGCACGCTCGCGTGGCACCGTCGAGACATTCGACGACCCGCCCTTTCAGCGGCTGCAACGATTCCATGGTGTCCGAGCGCACGTACCAGTTCGCCGCGGCCCGTCGCGGGACGATGTTGGCCTTCTCGCCTCCCTCGGTGATGATGCCGTGGATCCGCTCGGTGGGCCGGATGTGTTGCCGCAGTGCGGCCACGTTGACGTAACCCAGTACCGCGGCGTCGAGCGCGTTGCGCCCTTCCCATGGTGCGGCCGCCGCGTGGGCCGCACGTCCGGAGTAGACGACGTCGAGGGTGTGGATCGCGATCGAGTGCATGCGCACCAGGTCGGCATCGGCCGGATGGATCATCATCGCGGCGTCACCGGTCGCGAACGCACCGTTGCGAGCCATGTGGATCTTGCCGCCACCGCCTTCTTCGGCCGGCGTTCCGAGAATGCGCACCCGTCCGCCCAATTCGCCCGCCAACTCGGCCACGGCCAGTCCGGCTCCGAGTCCGGCCGCCGCGATCACGTTGTGTCCGCACCCGTGCCCGATGCCGGGCAGGGCGTCGTACTCGAGCAACACGAGGATCTCGGGTCCCGACTCCCCCACCACGCACTCGAAGGCGGTGTCGACTCCGTACGCGTGCCGAGTGACCGACAATCCGTGGGCCTCGATCGTGTCGGTCAGGAGGTCGTGGGCGTGGTGTTCGGCGAAGTTCAGTTCCGGATGGGCGTGGATCGAGCGGCTCACGCCGACGATCCGGTCGGCGAGGCGGTCGACCACGGCGTCGGTTCGGGATTTGGCCTCGTCGATCATGGGCAGACCGTACCCGCTCACGCCCACACCGTGCCGGCGTCGGGTCGCACGGCGACCTCCACCCGACCGACGCCCCGCCAACGCCGTCCGTCGACGGCCACCACGAGTCGGGTGCCGACGACGACGAGTCGCGATTCGCTGCGCAGTCGCAACATCGGATGGGGCAGGTGGTTACCCAGTCGCGAACGCCGCCAGGCGATCGACCGCTGTCGCAGGTTCATCTCCCGGGCCACCGACACCACTTCGAACCGCCCGTCGTTCGGGTGCCCGCGTGGGGCGACGTCGCGACCCGCGAGGTACTCGACGTTCATGACGAAACTCGTCTCGCCGCGCCAGCGGCCTCCCCGCCACCACGGGTTGGAGACCACCACGTGGGCCACCGCGGCCGTCCTGACCTCCCCGGACGACCGGCTCATGACCACCTCCAGCACGTCGATCGGCAGGGCCCGGGCCGTCGCGCCCACCGCCGGAGCCGCCGTCGACCCGATGGTGAGCGCGAGATCGCCTCCGATCACGCTCACCGGAGCCCCGCCGAGCACCGTTCGACAGGCCTCGCGATCGCGCGACACCACGACCAGATCAGACGGGACGACACCCTCGCCACCCCACTCGCGGCCCCGTTCGATCGTCATCCGCCGTCCACTCCGATGGTCGACGACGCCGCGACGACTCCCCGCAGGAGCAATTCGGCTCCGGCGGCCGCCGCGTGCCGGGTCGCCGGCACGGGAGCGATGAGGGCGATCTGGCGCAGCAGGTCGATCAGTTGCTTCATCGTGCGCACGAAGTCCCCACCGGACAACTCCTCGGCCTCGACCACCTCGGCGAAACCCTCGCCCACCGCCCACGCGTAGGCGATGGCGACATAGGTCGGATCGGGGGCGCGATGCGAGTTCAACGACGCAGACCGTTCGATGTCGGCGATCTCCGTGCTCGTCGACATGATCCGGCGCCACTTCTTGCGCACCTCCTGCGACGGGAACCACGGCGCCGGGGGCGGTTCGCTCGAACGGTGTTCGTACACGAACACCGAAGCCAACGCCGCGGTGGACGCCGGATCGAGACCGTCGAGATGACCGCGCGACAGACACTCGGCCACCAACAGATCGGACTCGTGGAACGTGCGCGCCAACGCCTCCCCCTTGTCGGTCAGCGACCAACCGTCGACGTACTCCCACTCCTGCAGGATCCGCAGGACCTTCTCGAAAGTGCGCGCCAACGAGTTGCCCTTCCCAAGCACCCGCTCGCGCAACTCGTCGACTTCGCGGGCCACGCGATCGGCGCGCGCCGCGGCCTTCAATCGCGCGGGCAAATCGGGATCGTCCTCCACCGGGTGGCGTTCGGCGAACCCCGATTCCTCGGCGATCACGGACTCGACGAAGCGGGCGTCCTTCAACCGTTCGGCCACCTGACGTTGGAACTCCCCCCGTCCGGGTGCGTAGGGAAGCGGGAGTTCCACCGCTCCGAGCACCACCGGTGGAGCCGCGAAATCGCGTGCCGACAACGTGAGGGTGGCCCGGCGCGCGGTGACCACCGTGACCTTGACGCCGCCCGAACGGTTGGCCGCCGACAGAACCGCGGCCCGCCCCACCACCTTTCCCTTGGCGACGTTGACCACGTCACCCGGGCGCAACGACGCCAACGCCCGCTCGATCGAACCCTCGTTGCGTCCGGGCGTGGCCCCCGCGACACGAACCCGGTACTCGTGGATGTCGCCGAAAGGACTCTCGGCCTCGGCCCGCAGTTCTTGAAGCTGGGCCGCTCGTTGGTCGAGTCGGGCCTCGATGCGTACCACGTCCCGATCGGCTTGATACTGGGCGAAGGAGAGGTTCAAAAGGTGGCGCGCCTCCTCGCTCGAATACGAGCGCACCAGGTTGACGGCCATGTTGTAGGTCGGGCGGAAACTGGACGTCAGCCGGAAGGACCGACTGCTGGCGAGGGCCGCGACCTGGTCGAAGTGCACGAACGGGTTCCAGAGCACGACGGCGTGCCCCCGGTCGTCGAGACCACGACGTCCGGCGCGACCGGTGAGTTGCGTGAACTCGCCCGCCGTCAGGAACTCGTGATGCTCGCCGGTGAACTTCGAGAGT
>JBJTFY010000128.1:0-11061 GCA_046093625.1 Actinomycetota bacterium | reverse complement strand
CCACAACTGGTTCATCGATGCGCATTCTGACGTGGAATCTGTGGTGGACCTTCGGTCCATGGAAGGAGCGGCAACAGGCGATTCGCTCTGTTCTGGCGCAGCAGAATGCCGATGTGCTGTTTCTCCAGGAGACAATCCCCGCGGAGAATCAAGCGGGCAGCATTGCGCAGTTCCTCGGGTTTCATGCACAGGAATCCGCGTCGTCGGATCCGGGGGAGGCCAAGGGTCGTTCACAGGCGATGTGCAACGCCATCGTGTCGCGTTGGCCAATCGTAGGCTCGAGTCGCGTCCTGCTCCCATCGGCCCCAGGTCGACCGCGTGTACGGACTGTGCTCATGTGCCATTTGGACACCCCATGGGGGATCTGGCCGATGGCAACGACTCATCTCGATCACTCCTTCGACGGTTCATCCGTCCGCCTCGAGCAGGTCGATGCTCTCGCCGACATGGTTCACGACGAACTGAAAGTCGTCGACAGTGGGCTGCCGGTCATCATCGGCGGGGACTTCAATGCAGTACCCGACAGTGATGAAATTCGGCGTCTGACCGGACGAACCACCGTGAGACACTCGAACCTCGTCTTTGCCGACATGTGGGAATTACGTGGGGAGGGCCATGGTCGAACATGGGATGCCTCGAACCCGTATTTGAAGGATGCGAACTGGCCGAACCGACGAATCGACTACTTGTTCGTCACGTGGCCTCGGCGCAAACCCGCAGGTCATCCCAGTCGCGTTTGGCTGGCTGGCCATGAGGCAGTCGATGGCGTGATGGCAAGTGATCACTACGCCGTCGTTGCCGATGTGCGCGTGCCTGAAGAGTGAAGGCTTGTCGGTCGCGCTCAGATCTGAGCGCGACCGCGTATGCCCGTCGGCACTGCGTTGAAGGGATCGAGGCCGCGGAATTCGCACGGTGATTCCGCGCACGATGACCCGAATGCAGCATCGATTCGCTGGGCGATCGGAAGCAGATCGAGACCGCTCTCGGGGAAGGTTGCCTGGGTCAAGATGACAGCGACGCGACCAGAGGGGAGACGTACGGCGATGCTCCTGGCGCGGTACAGGCTTCCTGAGTGGCCGTATGTGTCGGGATCCCAGATCCACACGCCGAGGCCGTAGTTGTACGACGTTCGTTGGATCATCTGCGTGCGGATTGCAGACGAGAGCGGACTGAGTGGGGCGTTCGGATCGACGGCTGAGACAATACGTCCGACATCGAGGGCTGACATTCGCCATCCACCAGCGCCAGAGAGATTCGCGTATTCGGGATCCATCTTCTTGCGAGCGATCCCGAGCGGTCGCAATACGAGTCGGAACACAGCATCGTCGTATGACGGGCCGCTGAGAGATCCGATTGCGAGTGAAAGTGCGCAGAAGTTCGTATTCGAATACTCGTATCCGGCGCCACTTGGAGCATCACGCTGCACGATGCGACGGAAGGCGTCGAAGCACGAGCTGTAGGTGTCGTTGAACCACCGGTCACGATCGGCTGCGAATCCCGACATGTGCGACAGCAATTGAGTCACCGTGACAACTCGCCATCGTTCGGGGAGGATCACCGGAGAGAACAGGTTGCCCATGGTCTCGTTCATCGAGACCACGCCACGCTCGACGAGCCGCATCAGTGCCATCGATGTCACCAACTTCGAGATCGAGGCGATCGGGACATCCGAAAACGGTGACGTGCCAAGCGAGCTGGCCGTCATCACGGCTCTTCCACCACTCATCAAGACTGCTTGGAAGGGGCGATCTCCGAGAAGTTCATACGCTGTTCGTTGTGCCTCACGTCCGGCCTGATTCGGTGTCACCGTGATCGTGTCGAGTGGGGACACGGTCTGGATATCGCCTGTTGCAGCTCTGCTCATCGCCGGAAGACACAGACTTGAAACGAAGATTCCGATGATCAGGGTCAGCCGCGTCACGGGGATGCGGCGAGAAGTCGTCAACATGCACCGTCTTGTCTAGCACTGACGCCCCATACGGGACCGCTCACTCGAGTCACCGTTCGAAAGTGTCACTCTTCACGAATGTCTGGTGTCTCGCCCAGTCTTTGGATACAGCCGGATCCGGTTTCCGAGTAGTTTCGTGGTCGGCATGGCGACTCTCCGCTTCAGTTTCGGGACGATGGGATCGGGTAAGAGCACTCTTGCTATTCAGATTCACCACAATCTCTCGGTGCGCCAGAGACGAGGTCTGCTGTTGACCAAACTCGATCGCGATGGCACCCAGGTCACGAGTCGTCTCGGAGTGTCTGCACCTGCCGTCGAGGTGTCGCCCGAGGTGGACGTGTTCGATCTGGTGTCGCAGCGCGCCCCTTTGGATTTCGTCGTGTGCGACGAAGTCCAGTTCTATACACCGACTCAGTGTGATCAGATTGCACAGGTCGTCGACGAATTGGGGATCGATGTCTATGCCTTCGGCCTGATCACCGACTTTCGCGGGCTCCTCTTCGACGGCACGAAGAGGATGTTGGAAGTTGCTGACGAGCGAATTGAAATGCAGGTCGAAGCTCGATGTTGGTGTGGAGCGCGAGCCACACACAATGCTCGAGTCGTCAATGGGGAACTGGTCTACGAGGGTGAAACCGTTGTCGTGGGAGACACCGGTGATGTCGCTACACCTCTGTTCGGTGATGTGGTCCGCTACGAGTTGCTGTGCAGGCGCCACTACCTCATCGGAGACATGGGGGCGACCGGAGAATTGGGAATCTGATCGGGACGTGCGACCCGATCAAATCGCCGAATTCGTCAGGTCCACGAGCACGGCATGCGCTTGATGCCGTTGATGAATGCGCTCTGCAACATGGCGGGTTCTCCTGTGATCCGCATGTTCGGAAGGCGACGGCGAATCTCGTCGAACATCACCGAGATCTCACGGCGAGCCAAGTTCGCACCGAGGCAGAAGTGGGGGCCGCCTGCACCGAATCCGATCTGTGCTGGTGCTGGTGGACGCCGAACGTCGAATGTGAACGGATCGGCAAACATGCGCTCGTCCCGGTTGCCTGAGCAGTACCACATGACGACTTTGTCGCCAGCCTTCAGAGGCTGTCCCGAAACCACGGTGTCTTCGGTGACCGTGCGTCGGAAGTGGATCACAGGTGTCGCATAGCGCACGATCTCCTCCACAGCTGTCTTCGTGTTTGCCTCGAAGTCATCGAACCAGATCTTGCGCTGATCCGGGTGATCGGTGAGAAGTTTCATGCCGTGGCTGATGGCGTTACGCGTCGTTTCGTTGCCAGCGACAACGAGAAGAATGAAGAACGAACCGAACTCCTGAGCAGTGAGTCGTTCGCCGTCGACAACTGCATTCATCATTGCCGACGTCACATCCTCTTGGGGGTTCTTGACGCGATCCTCACCGAGAGCTTGGGCGTAGGTGAACATGTCGAGGGCAACCGTCATCAGATCCTCGTAGGAACCGACGAATTCGGGATCGCCCACTCCGAGAATGACATTGGTCCAGTGGAAGATCTTCTTGTGGTCCTCCTCGGGAATGCCCATCATGTCGCAGATGATCGCCAGGGGGAGGGCGGCGGCGACCTCCTCGACGAAGTCGCACTCTCCGTTCGGGAAGCGTTCGATCAGCTCGGTGACCAGCGTCGCGGCCCGCTCACGAACCTGGTCCTCGATGCGCGAGACCTCCTTGGGCGTGAACCCACGCGAGACGATGTTGCGCAGGCGGAAGTGCTTCGGGTCGTCCATGTTGATCATCGAGCCGAAGAACTCGTTCATCTCGACGGGGAGGTCGCCGATGTTGCTGCCCTTGCCGCTGCAGAAGAGTTGTGGGTTGCGGCTGATCTGCCAGATGTCGTCGTTGCGGGTGACCGCGTAATAGCCGGGACCCGGGGGGACGGGTGCATCCTCGATCACCCGCTCCTCGAAGAAGGCGAACGGTTTCTCGTCGCGCAGGGTCGCGAATGCGCCCTCGCGCCAGGCTCGGTCGCGCAGCCAGAACTCGGGGTCGGACAAGTCGATGTCGCTCAAGGGGACACGGGGGAACGTGGCGCTCATGTCGCCGAAGTTAGTGCCCGACTCCCGATCGACCACCAGCGAGACAGGGTCGCCGTCGCGCGCCTAAGGTCGGCTCGTGGCCGAGTTCACCTTCTTCGTGGACGCCGAGAGTTACGGACTCGGTGGGTTCGACGCCAGCGCACTGGCCGCGGACGAGGAGGATCTGTTCGCCGCCGGCGTCGAGAAGGTCGAGATTCCCACGGCGTTCGGCACCGATCTCGGTGAGCGCATTCCGGTGCGGGTGATCGGTACCGCGCACGGTCTGCGCTTCTACGCGCGCCTGCTCGGGGTTCGCGACGCGATGCAACTGGCCGACCTCGATCGGGTGATCGCGGCCGCGGTGGCCCGTGGCGAGTGATGGGCGACGGTGAGTCGGTCTGTAAGCGGGATTCTGTGAGCCGGGCGAACCCGACCCGGTGACCATCCATCTGTGCGGCCTACCCGAGGAGTGGCCCGGTTGCCCGGACCGGACGGGCCGCCCGTCTCCTCTGCTCGACCTTGCTCCGGATGGGGTTTGCCGAGCCACGACGATCGCTCGCCGTGCTGGTGCGCTCTTACCGCACCGTTTCACCCTTACCTGATCCGGTCACCCGGCCATCGGCGGTCTTTCTCTGTTGCACTGTCCGTGAGGTCGCCCCCACCTGGCTCGCGCCAGCATCCTGCCCCGTGGAGTCCCGACTTTCCTCGACGGGTCGCCCCGCCGCGGTCACCCGACCGACTCACCGTCGATCGCCAGTGTACGGGGGTGCTCAGGCCTCGTCGTCGAGGTATTCGTAGACCATCGAGTTGAGGCTCGGGGTCTCGAGGTTGACGGTCGTGCGGATGCCGCTCTCGTTGGCGGCCCCGAGGGTGACCGGGACCGGCGCCTGGGTGCCGAACGCCGACGGCGAGGCGTAGGCGACAGCGGGGACGTCGGTGTCCTCCTGGTATTCGGCGCTCACGGACAGGCCGAACGACGACACGAGTCGCGTGGGGTTGAGCACGACACCGAGCAACGCCGCGTGACGAGCCTCTTGGTCGCCGATTCCGATGGCCGCGGCACGAAGCGCCTTGTCGTCGAGCAGGGGAACGTAGGCCTGATAGGTGGCCCCGGCCACCGTCTCGAGCGCGTAGGCGAGCGCGAGGACGTCGGCGGCGGGGTCGTCGGTCGGCGCGATGCCCTTGGCCTCGTCGCCCACGATCAACGCGAGGGCCGGTTCGACGTAGATGGACTGCAGGCGGGGATTCGGCTCGTTGTACGCCTTGCCGCCGAGGTCGACGGTCAGTGCCGCGGTGGCCGCGGCATGGTCCTTGTGATCGGCGAGGAAACGCTTGGCGATCTCGGCGGCGTCACCATCGAGCAACCCGGCGTCGATGGCGGCCTCGTAGACGAAGATCGCATTGTGCTCGAGCGAGGTGGCGGTGCGCAGGAGTGCGATGTCGGTGACCGCGGCGTCGACCAACTCGTTGGGCTCGGGTGCGTCGCCGAGGCGTGCGATGCCCGACGACTCCGATCCACCGCACGCCGCGACGAGGGCGGCGAACGAAATGGTGGCTCCGCCGGCGAGGAAGAGGCGGCGACGCGACAGGCCACGACCGAAGTCGAGACCCGAGGTCGCCCGCACCACCGAGGTCAGCGCGTCGTTCGAGTTGTCCTTGGCGCGCAGGACGCGGCGGAGTTCGTCACGGTTGATGTCGTTCATGGTGTTCTCCGGATCAGGCCTGCGGCGCGAGGGACTCGACGGCGGACGTCGTGATGAACAAGTCGATGTCGTCGACGGGCGATTTGCCGGCCAGAGCGGCCATGGCCGCACAGTGGCGCGACTCGCCGATGACGATGGCGGCCCCCAGGGCGGCGCCCTCGGTGCCGACGAGACGACCGAGCAGGTCGGTGTGGGTGACGACGAGGGTGTTCTCCAACTCGTGGGCCGCCAGTGCCATCGACGAGGTGGTGGCACCGAAGCCCGACTTCAGGGCGGCGAACAGCGCATCGTCACGCGTCTGCGGCGCGCTGGTTCCGAGCAGGGCCGACAGCGACTGTGCGTAGGCGTCGTGATGGGCGGCCAGAGCGGCGATGCTGGCCACGTGATCGTCTCCGGCCCCGGCGGCCAGCGCCTGGGCGTACAGATCGCGGGCGGTCAACTCGGCGGATTGGGCGAAGGCGAGCAACTCGATGTCGCTCGCGGTGGGCCGACGCGGCGGCGTGGTCTTGTCGCTCAACTTGCTCACGGGGGTCCTTTCCGAACTGGACTCTCAGCCTTGTGCGCCGAGGAGTTCCCGAACAATTCGTCAGTCTAGAAGTCGAGGCTCGACAGGTCGGGTATCCAACCGGCGGCGCGAGTCACAGCATCGGCCCAGCGTGCCCGGGCCGCGGTCGAGCCCTCCATCGACCGGTCCGCGGCCACCGGACGCCACAGGCCGTCGATGTCGTCGAGGGTCGACCAGGTGCCCACGGCCAGACCGGCGAGGTAACCCGCACCGAGGGTCGTGGCTTCGCTCACGGGTGAGACCGCCACCGGGCGTCCGGTGGCATCGGCCAGGGCCTGCACGAACGTGCGGTTGCGGCTCATCCCTCCGTCGATGCGGATCTCAGGGACGCGCACTCCGGGGTGATCGGCCTCGATCGACTCGAGGAGATCGGCACCGCGGTGGGCGACGCCTTCGAGGACCGCGCGCACGACCTGCGCCCGACCGCTGCCGCGGGTGAGTCCGAGCAGTGCTCCCCGGGCCCCGTAGTCCCACTTCGGGGTACCGAGACCGAGCAGGGCCGGCACGTACGTCACGCCGTCGGTGTCGGCGCATTGGGCGGCGACGGTGTCGCTCTCGGCGGCAGTGGCGATGAGGCCGAGGTCGTCGCGTAACCACTCGATGTTGGTCCCCGCCGACAACATGATCGCCTCGGACGCCCACCACACCTCGTTCGTCGCGGCGCGACTCCAGGCGACGATGGGAAAGGTGCCGTTCGCGAGGCGCTCGGCACGGACCGGTGGCTCCGCACCGAGCAGGACGTCCATCATGCCGCCGGTGCCGAAGGTGCACTTGGCCATGTGCGGTCGCACGCAGGACTGTCCGATGAGTGAGGCTTGTTGGTCGCCGGCCAGCGCGGCGATCGGTGGAGAGCCGGGCAAGGCCGTGGCGAGACCGACCACTCCGGAGGAGTCGACGATCGTGGGCAGGATGCCCATCGGTACGCCGAGGGCCGCGCACGCCCGCTCGTGCCAACGCGGCCCGGCGGTGATCTCGGCGAGTCCGGTGACCGCGGCGTTGCTGTGATCGGTCACGTGCAACGCACCGTGCGACAACACCCAGGCGATCCATGTGTCGACGGTCCCGAAGGCCAGTTCGTCGGCCGCGGCGGCGATCGCATCGGCGTCACCGACATGGTTCTTCAACAGCCACGCCACCTTGGTCGCCGACTGGTTGGGGGCCAAACCGAGTCCGTGCTCGATCTTGGCCATGATGCACTCGCCCACGGTCCGCAAGTCCTGCCAACCGAGCGCCGGTCCGATCGGTCGTCCCGTGCTGCGTCGCCAGACGATCGTCGACGCCCGTTGGTTGGTGATGCCGACGGCAGACACCGGGCCACCTTCGGCGATCGACGCGTGGGACACCTCGAGCACGAGGCGCGCGAGCTCGTCGGCGTCGAATTCGACGAGGCCGGCGAACGGGGTCGACGGAGCGAACGCACGATGGTGGAGTGCATCGATCGACCCGTCGGGGCGAACGACGGCGGCCCGCAGGCCGCTCGTGCCGACGTCGATGACGAGTAGCGATCCGCTCACGTCCTCATCCTGTCACGACGCGACGGTTCTCACCGTTGCCCGGTGGGTCGTGCGCCGCGTTTGCGCATCGACGAACCGAGCATCCCGCCGAGCACCCCCATGGAGACCATCACGGTGAGATTGAAGATCACCCCGGTCCAGCGCACGTCGCCCCCACGGGCGATCTTGACGACGACGAGGATCGCCTGCGGAACGACGTAGGTGACCGCGGCGGTGGCGATTCCGTGCGACAGCGGGGTGCCGCGTTGTTGATGCCACGCCGCCACGCCGGACCCCAACAGGAATCCGACCGCGGCGCCGAGGGACAACAGCACGACCAACGTGGCTTTGCCACCTTCGGGGGTCTCGTCGCCGGCCAGGATGCGCGCGGCGACCGACAACGGAACGGCGAACACCAGGGCGACCGACGCACCGGCGCGCATCGCGGCCAGGTCCCAGCGTTCGCTCACGGCCATTGCGCCGCCTCCCAGTCGATCGGGATGGGCAGGCCCATCTTGCCGGGATTCAAGATGCCGACCGGGTCGAGGGCCCGCTTCACCGCGCACAACACGGCGAAGCCGGAACCGAGGGCCTCGGCGACGAAACGCGCGCGGTTGAGCCCGACCCCGTGATGGTGGCTGAGGTTGCCGCCATTGGCCAACACCGCACGGGTGCCGGCGTCCCACATCGCCGCGTACGTCGTCTCGAACTCGTCGGCCGGGGGAGTGGCGGCGAAGGTGAAGTAGAGGCAGGCGCCGTCGATGTAACTGTGCGACAGGTGACAGGTGGCGGTTCGCGCGTTCGGTACCGCGAGCATCGCGGAACGGGTGGCGTCGAAGATCGATTCCAGTCGGCTCCACGGCGCGGCGATCTCCATGGTGTCGACGACGAAACCCTTGCGCGTGAGCGCTTGAAGTGCGCTGGTGTCGTTGCGGTGGTGCATCCACTTCTCCACCAATTCGAGGTCGCGGGGATGACAACCCGGTGTCGAGAGGCACTCCTCGTCGACGATGTGCATGGTGGCGTCGACGCTGGCCACGTCGCCTTCGTCGAGGACGAGCAACACGCACACGTCGCCGTCGCCTCCTTGGCCTCGCTTGCTCTCGGGGCCGTCGTAGAGGCGCAACACGGCCGGCGTGCCCCCGCGGCGCAGAATGCGACGACACGCGTCGAGTCCGGACGTGAAGTCGGCGAATCCGAACGCGGCGCGGCGTTCGCAGTTCGCCACCGGATGACACCGCAACCACACCCGCGTGACGACCCCGAGGGTGCCCTCGCTGCCGATGAAAATCTGATCGAGATCGGGACCCGCGGCCGCGCGTGGCGCACCCCCGGTGCGCAAGATGGTGCCGTCGGCGAGAACCACCTCGAGGCCCACCACCATGTCCTCGATCTTCCCGTAACGCGTCGAATACTGGCCGGCCCCCCGGCAGGCGACCCAACCACCGACCGTCGCGATGTCGAAACTCTGCGGGAAATGCCCGACGGTCAGTCCGAGTGGGCGCAGGTGGGCCTCGAGATCGGGGCCGAAGGTCCCCGGCAACACCTCGACGGTCAACGACGCGTCGTCGACCGACACCACACCGTGCATGGACGTCGTGTCGAGCAGCACCCCACCGTGAAGAGGGATCGCGGCACCGCAGACCCCGCTTCGTCCGCCGGCGGTGGTCACTGGGATCCGGTTCTCGTTGCAGATGGCCAACACCTCCGACACCTGACCGGCGTCGATTGGTCGGCACACGAGCGCGGCCGACTTGGGAACGTTGCCCGCCAGGGCCCAGTGCATCGTGAGGGGCCACCAGTCGCGACTCGCCTCGGCGTTGGCCGACAAGGGGGCGGTCGGGCACGCCGACGCGAGATGGCTCGCGACGGCGGCGGGAATCTCGACGGCGCGGTGCGCGAAGCGTTCGCCGGCCGCACCGGGGGAGGCGTTCAGCTCGATCGGCGGGGTGATCTCGGTCGTCAGCGGTGCAACTCGCTCTCGCTCAACAGGGCCGTGGTGGCCTCATGGTCGCAGATCTCGAGGAAGGCCGCGACCTCGCGTTCGACCCGAGCGGCGTCCCAGCCGGCGAACGGCGCGACGAGTTCGGCGACGTCGCGGGCGGCGGTACGGGCAGACCCGCGATCGAAGAGCAACGCGCGGGTGCGGCGGCTGAGAACGTCGTCCAACGTGTTGGCGAACTCGCGCGTCACCGCGTGGACCGCTTCGGCCCGCACGTAGGGGAGACCGTCGATGAGCGGTGTCGCGAGTTCGGGATCGGTCGCGATCAGGTCGCGCACCTCACCCGCTTTCGATCCGTAGCGCGACTCGAGGTGGGCCTCGAACGATCCGTCGGTTCGCGCGCGCATGGCGCCGCGCAATCTCAGTCGCCGGGTGCGACAACGTGCGAAACGACGGGCGTCACCGCGCGAGGCGAGGAGGGCGACCACCTCGTCGACCGTGTCCTCGGCCATCTCGCGGTAGGTCGTGAGCTTCCCGCCGGTGACGGTGATGACGTCGGTGTCGCCGCGTTTCACGAGATGACGGCGCGAGAGATCGGCGGTGCGGGCGGCCTTTCCGCCGCGGCCCGTGCCCTCCTCGGCGTTCACCTGCTTCACGAGCGGTCGTAATCCGGCCCACACTCCGATCACGTCGGTCGATTCGACGCCCGTCGTGACACTCGCGTTGAGTGCCCGCAACACGTAGTCGATGTCGTCCTTGGTGCACTGGGGATCGTCGATCGGACCCTGGGAGTCGGTGTCGGTCGTGCCCACGTAGGTGTGCGTGAAGGTTCCGTCCGGTCGCGGACCCCACGGCACGACGAACAGGCTGCGCTTGTCCTTGGGGACCGGGATCACGACGGCGATGTCGTTGCGCACCTTGTGCCACGGCACCGTCACGTGAACGCCCTTGGCGGGCCGAATGGTGTCGGGATCGACGCCGGACTCCATGGTGAGCACGCGATCGGTCCACACTCCGGCGGCGTTGACGACCACCTTGCTCGTCACGTCGAACTCGTCGCCGTCGCACGAGTCGCGCACGCCGACGGCCTTGCCGTCATCGTCGCGTCGGATGTCGGTCACGCCACAGCGATTGAGCACGACCGCCCCCTGATCGATCGCGGTCAGGGCGATCTCGAGGCAGAGGCGGGCGTCGTCGGCCTGCGCGTCGTAGTACACGTACGCCGATGCGAGCCGTTCACTGGGCATGGTGGGCATGTGGGCGAGCGCGCTCTTCTTGCGCAGACGTCGGTGGAAGCGTCCGATGCGCGCACCGCCGGTGAAGTCGTACATCCAAAGGGCCGAGCCGAGGGCGCGCGCGATCTTGCGCGA
>JBJTFY010000127.1:0-5861 GCA_046093625.1 Actinomycetota bacterium | reverse complement strand
CAACGGAACGAAGGTCAACGGAGCCACCATCGTCTCCGAGCGGGCCTTGCGCGACGGCGACATCGTCTCCTTCGGCGGCAACTCGATCAGATACGAATCGCGGTAGGGCCGATGCTCACCGACCAGCTCCTCGGTCTTCTCAAGTTGGTGTTGCTCATCGCCCTCTATCTGTTCTTCGCCCGAGTGTTGTGGGCCGTCTGGCACGAGGTGCGGACTCCAGCGGTGTCACGTGCCGTCGTCGCCGACGCGCCCGTCGTCGCGCCGCCCGTCGAGCGCTCCAAGGTCTCCCGGCCGCATCGGGTGACGCGCCTCGTCGTGATCGCTCCCGCCGAGTTGAAGGGCACCGAGCTCGCGCTCCACGGCGAGATCCTCATCGGTCGGGCCCCCGAGTGTTCGTTGCGTCTGGCCGACGACACCGGCGCCAGTGCTCGGCACGCCACCGTTCGTTTCGTCGACGGCATCGCCACGATCGAGGACCTCCACTCGACCAACGGCACACGGGTGAACGGCGTGGGCATCACATCACCGACCGGTCTCGTGGTCGGCGACCGCATCGACATCGGGGTCATCACGATCGAGGTCCGCCGATGATCCGCGCACACGTCGGCTCGTGCACCCACGTCGGTCAGTTGCGCGACGGAAACGAGGACAGTTTCGTGGCCGAGGACGGCCTCTACTTCGTCGCCGACGGCATGGGTGGACACAGTGCCGGTGAGGTGGCCAGTGCGATCGCGGTCAAGACGCTCGCCGATCTGCACCTGTCGGCCGAACGGGGTCTCGCCGACGAGGATCAGGTGGCTGACGCGGTGTCGACCGCCAACCTCGCCATCTTCATGGAGGCCATCGAGGACCCCAGCAAGGCCGGCATGGGCACCACCCTGACCGGTCTCGTGGTCACCGAGCCCCTCGCCCATCGCGTCGTGGTGGCCAACGTCGGCGACTCGCGCACCTACCTCTGGCGACACGGCGAACTGCGCCAGGTCACCAAGGACCATTCACACGTGCAGTCCCTCGTCGACCGCGGCGCGATCACCCGCGCCGAAGCACGGGTTCACTTCCAACGCAACATCGTGCTGCGGGCCATGGGCATCGAGTCGCACGTCGACGTCGACACGTTCCCGCTCGAGGTCGAGGACGGCGACCGCTTCATCATGTGCAGCGACGGACTCGTCGACGAGGCTCCCGACGAGGAGATCGAGGCCGAGATCCGTCAGTCGAACGGGGTGCAAGACCTCGCTGATCGCCTGGTCGACCTGGCCAACCGCAACGGTGGACGAGACAACATCACCGTGGTGGTGGTCGACTTCGAGATCGTCGACGCACCGACGACGATCGAGCCTCCCGTCGCCGAGCCTCCCGTCATCTGCGAGTTGCCGCCCCTCGAACCCGGACTGTCGTCGGTCTCGACGTCGTCGACTCCCTCGGCGTGGTTGACGGTGGGCAGTTGGTCGATGTTCCTCCTCTCGGCGGCGATCGCCATCACCGTGGTGGTCTCGGCGATCTTGTCGTGAACGTCATGGCCGACCGACGTCGGCGCACCGAACTCGGTCTCGTCGTTTTCGCCGGTGTGATCACGGCTGCCGCCTACACGTTGGCGTCGCTCGGCAAGAACTCGGTCATCCCGCCGCGCATCCTGCCCTTCCTCGCGTTGCTCCTCGGGGTCCTGGTTTCGGCACACGTGGTCGTGCGGCTTCTCGCGCCCGGCGCCGACGCGACGTTGCTTCCCCTCGCGGTGTTGCTCAACGGAATCGGGTACGTGATGATCGCCCGACTCTCCGAACGCCTGGCTGGTCTGCAGACCACCTGGACCATCGTCGGCGTGATCGCCTTCGCCGCCACCTTGGCGATCGTGCGGCGCGTGAACGACTTGGCGCGCTTCAAGTGGGCGTACTTCGCCGTCGGGGCCGGCCTGCTGCTGCTTCCGATGGTTCCGGGATTCGGTTTCTCGTCCAACGGAGCGCGCATCTGGGTGAGCGTCGGTCCGATCAACTTCCAGCCCGGTGAGTTCGCCAAACTGGCGTTGGCGCTCTTCTTCGCGGCATACCTCGCCGAGAGTCGCGAGTTGCTCAACAAAGCCACCTGGAAAGTCGGTCGGTTCATGCTGCCCGAGCCGCGCGATTTGTTGCCGCTCCTCGGCGCGTGGGGTTTCAGCGTGGTGCTGATGGTGGGACAGAAGGATCTGGGGTCGAGCCTGCTCTTTTTCACCCTGTTCATCGTGATGGTGTGGGTGGCCACCGAGAAGGCGAGTTACATGGCGATCGGACTGGCCATGTTCGCCACCAGCGCGACCATCGCCTACTTCCTCTTCGACCACGTGCAGACCCGGGTGTCGATCTGGCTCGACCCGTGGAAGAGTTACAGCGGAAAGGGCTACCAGATCGCCCAGTCCATGTTCGCCCTCGGGAACGGGGGACTCGGGGGCACCGGTCTCGGACTCGGTGATCCGACCCGCATCCCGGAGGCCAAGAACGACTTCATCTTCGCCGCCATCGGAGAGGAGTTGGGTCTCTTCGGAGCGACCGCGATCCTCATCGCGTTCCTCCTGGTCATCGGGGCTGGACTGCGCACCGCCATGCGCGCCAAACGCGACTTCGCCAAGTTGCTGGCGGTCGGGCTCACGACCATCATCGGCGTCCAGGCCTTCATCATCATCGGCGGAGTGATCCGGGTCGTTCCGCTGACGGGGATCACCCTTCCCTTCGTCAGCTACGGGGGCTCGAGTCTGGTGGCCAACTACGTGCTCCTCGCACTCCTGTTGCGCATCAGCGACAACACCGCCAAACGCCTCGGTGAGGCTCCCGACCAGATGAGCGTCACCGAACGCCTCGAAGGTGCGCGCGCGCGCCGACGGGCCCGCCGCGCCGGGGTGATCGAGTGAACACCCGCATCACCAAACTCTCGGTCGCCCTGCTCGTGCTGTACGTGGTGCTGTTCGCGCAGCTGAACGTCATCCAGGGGGCCAAACGTTCGACCCGCGAGGCGGATTCCCGCAACAACCGCCAGACGTTGCGCGACTTCAACGAACCACGCGGCGAAATCGTCACCAGCGACGGGGTCGTCATCGCCCGCAGCGTGCCGTCCGACGACGACTTCGACTGGCAACGCGAATACCCCGAGGGTGACACCTACACCGCGATCACCGGGTACTTCACGTTCGGATTCGGTGCCACCGGTGTGGAGAAGGTGGAGAACGACACGCTCGCCGGACGCACGGCGCAGCAGCAGATCTCCGGGCTGGCGTCGTTGTTCGACGGGGGTGACACGAGCGGCTCGGTGCAGGTCACCATCGACTCCCGCCTGCAGGAAGCCGCCAAGGTCGCGCTCGGTGAACGCGAGGGCACCGTGGTGGTGGTCGAGCCCTCCACCGGTGCCGTGAAGGCGATGTATTCGTGGCCCACTTACGACGCGAAATACGTCGCCGACCACGACGCGACCAAGGCCGCCGACAAATTCGCTGAGCTCGGGTCGCAACCGGGAAAGCCGTTGCTCGCCAACGCCTACCAAGAGCGCTACATGCCCGGTTCGACGTTCAAGATCGTCACCACCGCGGCCGCCCTCGACGCCGGTCTCATCACGCGCGAGTCGACGTGGGCCGACGAATCCGAATTCCTCCCCCCGCAAACCACCGACCCCATCACCAACTACAACGGCAAGGTCTGCGGCGGCGACCTCCTCGAGGTCTTCCGTCGCTCGTGCAACACGCCGTTCGCGCGGACCGCGATCGCACTCGGGCCCGAGACCATGGTCGACGCCGCCGAGCGTTTCGGAATCGGCGAAAAGGTACCCTTCGACCTCCCCGGTGCCGCCGCGAGCGAGTTCGGAACCGTCGACTACTTCGAACAGAACCTACCGTTGCTCGGCATCGGCGGCTTCGGTCAGGGCAACACCACGATGGTCCCCTTGCACATGGCGATGATCGCCGCGGCCGTGGCCAACGACGGCGTGATGATGAAACCCTTCGTGATCGCCTCCACCCGGGACCACGACGGGCGGGTCTTGCGTCGGACCGCGGCGACCCCGTGGCGAACGGTCATGACGCCCGAGACGTCCGACCTGCTCTCCGAGTTGATGGTCGAAGTGGTTCGCAACGGCACGGCTTCCTGCTGCCTGCAGTTGGCCAACGGAGTGCAGGCCGCCGCCAAGACCGGCACCGCACAGTTGAACGCGGCCGGCGAACCCGAGCGAAGCCACGCCTGGGTCGTCGCCTTCGCACCCGCCGGGGCACCGCGGTACGCGATCGTCGTGATGTTGAAGGGCACGAACGCCGAGATCAGCGAAGGAACCGGCGGCACTCTCGCCGGACCGATCGCCAAGAACGTCCTCGACGTCGCGCTGTCACTCTGAGCACCGTGAGCAGGGGCGACCCGTGAGATCGAGCCCACCTAGGTAGCCTTCACGCACGTATGTCTGACGTCGGCGCCACAACGCTCAACGATCGCTACGAGTTGCAGCAGCGCATCGGTCGCGGGGGCATGGCCGACGTGTACCTCGCCCGTGACCTGCTGCTCGACCGACTGGTGGCCATCAAGGTCCTCTTCCCCGAGTTCGCCACCGACCCGGCCTTCGTCGAACGATTCCGACGCGAGGCCCAGTCCGCCGCCAACCTCAACCACCCCAACATCGTCGGCGTGTACGACTGGGGACGCAGCAACAACACGTATTTCATGGCGATGGAGTACGTCCCGGGCCGAACCCTGGCCGAGGCCCTGAGCCAACACGGAACGGTCGTCGCCGACAAGGCGGCCGAGGTCGGCATCGAGATCGCCGCCGCACTCGATTTCGCGCATCGCAACAACGTCGTGCACCGCGACATCAAACCCGGCAACATCCTGCTCGGCAGCAAGGGAACGTTGAAGGTGGCCGACTTCGGAATCGCCCGCGCACTGGGCAGCTCGGCCGACAGCGGTATCACCCAGGTGGGCGCGGTCATGGGTACCGCCGCCTACTTCTCGCCCGAGCAGGCCCAAGGCGGACAACCCGACCCGCGTAGCGATCTGTATTCGCTCGGCATCGTGCTCTACGAGATGGTGACGGGCAAGACCCCGTTCTCCGGTGACAGTCCGATGGCCATCGCGTACAAGCAGGTGCACGATCAACCCCAGCCGATCAACCAGATCGTGCCCGACGTGCCCCGCGCGTTCGAGGCCATCGTCGCGCGTTTGCTGGCCAAGGATCCCGCGGCGCGTTACCGCAACGCACTCGAGGTACGCGACGACCTGCGCCGATTCCGTGAGGGGTTACCCGTTCAGGCACTGGCCCGCCTCTACGCCAAGGGTGACCCCACACCGACCGGTACCGACGCACCGACCACCGTGCTCGAGCCCACGCCGTTGATCCCCACCGGTGGTGCCACCGTTCCGGTTCCACCACCGTCTCCCTCCACGACGACTCCGTCCACGATGCCGTTGCCCCGAACCGTCGTGATCGCGAACCCCGACCTTGCGCCGGGATACACGCCCGGTTCGACCGTCGTGCCGACCGACGACCTGCACCGACGCCGTCGCAACATCGTCATCGCCGCCGTTTCCACGGCCGCAGTGCTGTTGATCGCCGCCATCGTCGCCGTCGTCGCCCTCACCGGTGGCGGCCCGGCCGCGACCACCTTCCCGATCGTCGACGTCACCGGACTCACCCTCGAAGAGGCGGTAACGACCCTCGAAGACGCCGGCCTCGACGTGGTGCCGGTGGCCGAGGAGACATCGACGGTCGACGCCAACGTGGTCTGGAAACAGATTCCCGCCCCGGGCGAACAAGTGCGCGACGGCGACGATGGCGGCGATCAACAGCACTGCGGCCGTGGAAACGGCGGCGATGACGATGTTGCGACGGCGTCGGTGCAGGTCGTCGGTCGGCACGACGGT
>JBJTFY010000126.1:0-17437 GCA_046093625.1 Actinomycetota bacterium | reverse complement strand
TCGCCCGCTCGTTCTTGTCGTAGCCGTGCAACTCGGCCAGCAACTCGACGTTGCGACGGACGGTACGCCACGGGAGCAGCGTCGCGTCCTGGAACACGTACCCGATGCGGTCGCGGTCGACCGTGATGTCGCCACTCGTCGCATCCAACAGGCCGGATGCGATCTTGAGCAGGGTCGATTTTCCGCATCCCGACGGTCCGACGATCGTCACGAACTCCCCCTTGGCGACGTCGAACGAGACGTCGGAGAGAGCCTTGGTTCCGTCGGGGAACGTCATCGAGACGTTCCGGAAGGACAACGGCGTGTGCGACATTCGGACTCCAATCAGAGGGCTCCAACCCCCGCGTCGGAGCATAGTCGGCACGCTCCCCGAGCCCCGAGGGACCGCACAAAACCGAAACACGATGTATTTTTCGTTCAAAGACGCGAGTTCGTGACGACGACCTTCGGACATGAACTATCGTCTCCCATATTGAGCCCGCGAGGGGTGGGCCAACATGGGGAGGAACAATGAGAGGCAAGACCAGGTCACTTCTGCTGGCCATTCCGCTCGTGGCCGCCGGGGCGCTCAGCGCCTGTGGTGGAGACGACGGCGGTTCGGCATCCGAATCGGGAGGCGAGGGCGTGCTCTCGGGTGCCTGCCCGGAGACCATCGTCATCCAGACCGACTGGTTCCCGGAATCCGAGCACGGTGCGCTGTACCAAATGCTCGGATCGGACTACTCGGTCGACACCGGCAAGAAGATCGTGTCGGGAACGTTGATCGACTCGGCCGGCAAGGACACCGGGGTGACCCTGGAAGTTCGCACCGGCGGTCCGGCGATCGGCTTCCAGCCGGTCTCGGCCACCATGGCCGCCGACGAGTCCATCACGATGGGCTACGCCTCGACCGACGATCAGGCGTTCAGCTACGACGAGATTCCGTTGCTGTCTGTCGTGGCACCGATCGAGATCAACCCGCAGATCATCATGTGGGACCCCGAGACGTACCCCGACGTGGAGACCATCGCCGATCTCGGTGAGCAGGGCATCACGTTGAACGTGTTCGCCGGCGGCACCTACCTTGAGGTCTTCAAGGCCGAGGGCGTGGTGAGCGAGGACCAGATCGACCCGTCCTACGACGGCGCGCCGACCCGCTTCATTTCCGAGGGTGGAAAGATCGCCCAACAGGGCTTCGCCTCGGCCGAGCCGTGGCAGTACAAGAACGAGTTCACCGAGTGGGGCAAGGACGTCAAGTACCAGTTGATCCACGACGCCGGATTCCAGATCTACGCCGCCTCGTTGGCCATTCGTCAGGCCGACAAGGAAGCGCTCTCGGACTGCCTCAAGTTGTTCGTGCCGATCGTGCAGCAGGCGGCCATCGACTTCGTGAACAGCCCCGACCGCGCCAACGCGATCATCATCGACGCCGTCGAGAAGTACGCCGACTTCTGGGTGTACGGCGAGGGTGTGGCCAAGTACTCGGTCGAGACCCAGAAGGAACTCGGACTCGTGGGCAACGGCCCCGACAAGACCTTGGGCAACTTCGACCTGGAACGCGCCAACGCCGCGCTCCAGCAGATGAAGGACGCCGGTCTCGACGTGCCGGCCGATCTCACCGCCGAGGACATGTACACCAACGAGTTCATCAACTCCGACATCGGTCTCTGACCGCAGTCGCACCGAACTGGTGGGAGGGGGCCGGGCAACCGGCCCCCTTTCGCGTTTCTCAGGCGCGGTGACGGAACGTGGAGACCTCGTGCAGGACCTCCACGAAGGCACGGACGGCACCGTCGACGAGCACCTTGCCGTGAGCGGCCGTGGCCGCCGTGGGATCACCGATGTGGCCGTGGTCCCCGAAGTCGTTGCTCAGCCAGCCGAACGCCACCGAGCCTCCGAATCGCACGTGCTGGTTGGCCGCGAGATGTTCGGGGATGTCGCGCACGGCCCGACCCATGTCGACCAGTTCCGGATGCAGGTGCAGCATCATCGAGGTCTCGTCGTGACCACCGTGCACGCCCATGCCCAGTTCCGACGCCGACGAGGCCCCTCCCTGGTCGGCCGGTTGCGACGGGTGCGCGAGGAAGGTCTCGAGTCCGAACTGAAGTCGCAACTCGCGATTGGCCATGGCCACCAATGCACTGTTGCCCCCGTGGCCGTTGAGGAACACCAACTTGCGCGCCGGCGTCGCCGCCACGCACCGACCGATGTCCTCGAGCACCGACAACATGGTGCGCGCGGACAGCCAGATGGTGCCGGCGTTCCACGCGTGCTCGTTGCTCTTGGTGTAGGCGAGCGGGGGAAGCAACCAGGCGTCGACTCCCTCGGCGACCGCTTGCGGCACCGCGGCCTCGGCGACTGCGGTCGCGATGGCCAGATCGGTGACGAGGGGCAGATGCGGTCCGTGTTGCTCGATCGCCCCGAGCGGCAACACGATCACCGACGAAGCACCGAGTGACGACGCGACCTCCGGTCCACGAAGATGCGAGATGTGGCGCGACGACACGGCGTCAGGCTACCCGCTGGGGCAAGATGACATCATGAGCGCGCGAGTCGACGATTTCGAGGTGGTCGTGATCGGTGCGGGACACAACGGTCTCGTCGCCGCCAACTACCTCGCGCGCTCGGGTCGCCGGGTTCTCTTGTTGGAGGCCCGCGAGTCGGTCGGCGGATGTTCGTCGACCGAGGACTTCGCCGGCGCGCGGGTGAACATCTGCAATTGCGACCACATCACCTTCCGCACCACTCCCGTGATGGACGAGTTGTCCCTCGTCGAGCACGGCCTCGAATACCTCGAGGTCGAACCGAACCAGGTCAACGTCCCGTGGAACGGCGGTCCGGCCTGGCCGATTCTGCGCTCGGTCGAGGGCACCCTCGACGGCCTGCGGCTCACCTATCCGCATCAAGTGGATGCCTATCGGCGTTACGCACGGGCCGCGATCCCCGTGGCCCGCCTGGTGCTGGCGGCCGCGGCCGCCGGACCGGAACGATCGAGTCTCGTGCGCACCGTGCTGGGTCGTTCCGGCCGTGGTGTTCGCAACCTGTTGGCCTGGAGTCGCATGAGCGCCGCCGACGTGATGCGCGAGTTCTTCGACGACGAGGCGGTGTACGCACCGGCGCTGGCGACCGGGCCCGTGGTCTGGGGGCTCTCCCCCGAACTTCCCGGCACCGGACTCGGTGCGTTGACCTACGCTTTCCGTCACGTGGCCGCCGTCGGACGGCCCCGCGGAGGCAGCGGCATGTTGGGCGTGGCGTTGCAGTCGGCGTTCGCCGCCAACGGTGGGACCTTGCGCACGTCGACGGCCGTCACGGCCATCGTGGTCGACGCGGGACGGGTGCGCGGTGTTCGTACGGCCGACGGCGACATGGTGACCGCCGGGGTGGTGGTGTCAGCCGCCGATCCGCGGCGCACGATCCTCGACTGGGTGCAGAACCCGCCGGCCGGTGCGGGTGCGATGATCGAGCGCTGGCGAAGTGCCGCACACCAACAGGGCTACGAGAGCAAGATCGACGGGGTCATCTCCGAGGTGCCGAGATATCGACAGGTCGACGACGCGGTTTTCGGCGAACTCGGCGTCGACGCCGCGGTCGCCTCGACCATGGTCGTGCCGAGCGTGGCCGAGATGCACGCGGCGTTCCTCGACATCCCGAACGGGATGGTGGCCGAGCGACCCGTGCTCTTCGCCAACGTGCCCACCGTGCTCGACCCGACCATGGCCCCCCGCGGGCGCCACGTGTTCAGCCTCGAAGCGCTCTTCACGCCGTACGCGCATCCGGGTGGCTGGCCGAACTCACCCGAGCCACGACGTTGGCTCGATCGCTATTCCGAGCTGCTGACGAACCGGCCCCTCGATGCGATGACCGAGTGGCGGGCCATGACACCCGACGTCTACGAGAGTTCGTTCCACATGCCCGAAGGACACGCCACGAGTTTCGCCGGCGGACCTTTGGCCGCTTTGCGCGGGGAGCCGCGCGAACTGGTCCGCTACGAAACGCCGATTGCCGGTCTGTTCCTGTGCGGAGCCGCCACCTTCCCCGGAGCGGGTATCTGGGGGGCCAGTGGTCGACATTGTGCGCGCCACATCATGCGGCGCGACTGAGGGTCAGGCGTCGAGGGCCACACCCTCGCGACGCACCACCGGCTCTTTGTCGCTCCACGGGAAGTTGATCCACAAGGTGGTGCGCTTCCAGACGTAATCGGCCTGAACCACCGAATGGGGCTTCTCGTACAGCACCGCGGTGCGCACCTCGCCCACCTTGCCCTCGCAGAACTGCTGCACGCTGCGCAGAGTGTGTCCGGTGTCCGCGACGTCGTCGGCGATCAGGATGCGCGCGTCGGCGAGATCGACGAAATCGGGGGCCGGCGGCAGGATGCGCGGGACCTCGAGGCGCGCGTCCACGCCCGTGTAGAACTCCACGTTCATCGTGTAGACGTTCTTGACCGAGAGGGCGTAGCCGAGGGCACCGCCGATGAGCAGTCCGCCGCGGGCGATCGACAGGATCATGTCCGGCTCGTAGCCGTCGTCGGCGACCATCTGGGCCAGTGTCCGCGACGCCGACCCGAATATCTCCCACGTCATGATCTCGCGCTCGTTCGACACTTCCACTCCTCGTCCGACGGGACCATCGTCGTCCCGACGTCCACAACTTAGATCACGCCGACCGGCCGTCCCCCGTTCGCCGGTCTTGACTTGTTGTCAACGGTCACGCCTCAGACGATCTTGACGCCCTTGAGGTCGTCCTTCGGGGCGGGCAATTGGGGGTTCATGCGTTCGAGGGCTTCGAGGATGATCTTGGCGACCGCGAGGTCGCGCACCCACTTCACGTCGGCCGGAATCACGTACCAGGGTGCGTGCGGACGCGAGGTCTCGCGCATCACGTCCTCGTACGCCTCTTGGTAGAGCGGCCAGATCTTGCGGTCGCTGATGTCGCTGGGGTCGTGCTTCCAGCTGCTCTCGGGATTGTCGATGCGCTTTTGCAGACGAAGTCGTTGAACCTCGTGGGACACGTGCAAGTAGAACTTCAGCACCGTCGTGCCCTCGTCGACGAGCAACTGCTCGAAATCGCGCACGTGCCGGTAGCGGGCGCGCCAGGTCTCCTCGGGGACCAGGTTCTTGACCCGGGGCACGAGGATGTCCTCGTAATGACTGCGATTCCAGACCCCGACCTCGCCGCGGGCCGGACACGCGGCGTGACACCGCCACAGGTAGTCGTGCTGGCGCTCCGATCCGGCGGGCACCTTGAAGCTCACCACCCGAACCCCGGCCGGGTTCATGCCCGTCATCACGTGGCGCACGAGGCCGTCCTTGCCCGAGGCATCCCGCCCCTGCAGGATGATGAGCAGGCTCTGCGAGGCCTCGGCGATGAGTCGGTGCTGCAGGAAGGCCATCTGGCCGATGACCTGGGCCACTTCGCCCTTGGCCGAATCCTTGTCCCATCCGAGGGTCTCGTCGGTGGATCGCGAATCGAGATCGAGGGGCTTGCCCCCGGGCACGAGGAACCTCTTCATCAGTCGATCGGCCACGAGCCGACAGTACTCCGACCGGTCAGGCCCCGTTCGGCTCCACCTCGTACGGGCAGTGGCGGCAGCCACTGGCGCAGCAATATCCCCGATCCGCCAAGAACCGCGCGGTGAAGACCGTGTAGCCACTCGACGGGTCCCGGTAGGTCTGTCGGCGATGGGCGATCGCCTCCGCATGGCGGCGCATCACCTCGGCGAAGTGGGCCGAATCGCGGGCCAGACGCCGGGGCAGGGGCACCTCGATTCCGTCCACCCGCAACCGCCGCCCGTCGTCCACCCGATCATTGTCGTCCACAACCAACGAACGTGTCGGATCGGCGAGTCTTCCTTGACCCCGAGGCGACAACGGCTAGGGTACGGAGGTGCGCGACGGTGGGGGCCGTGATCGTCAGCCTCTTTCGTGGTCACATCGTGAACAACACATCGAGTCCTGAGGATTCGGTCGACAAGGGGGAATGCACGTGAAAAGTTCCAAACGGCGTTCGGGGCGAGTCCTCGGCGCGACACTCGCGAGCCTCATGGTCTTCGCCGTGGCTTGTGGCGGTGGCGATGACGGGGGCGACAGCTCCGGCGGCACCGACACCACCGATGGCTCGGCGACCACCGAGGCGCCCACCACCGAGCCCGGCGGCGAGCCGGTCGCCGGTGGCACCCTGCGCGTCGGCCTCGAAGCCGACGTCGACGGCCTCAACCCGACCGCGTCGGCGTTGGCGGTCTCCGGATTGACCATGGCCCAAGCCGTGTTCGACCCGCTCTTCACGTTCACCGCCGACGGCGAGGTCGTGCCGGATCTGGCCGAGTCGATGGAGCCGAACGCCGACTTCACGGAATGGACCTTGAAGCTCCGTCCCGACATCACCTTCCACGACGGCACCGCGTTCACCGTCGATGCGGTCATCAAGCAGTTCGAGATCACCCGTAACGACCCGTTGGTGGGCCTCGCGGTGCGTCCGTACTACCCGGAGACCGACGCAGTCGCCAAGATCGACGACCTGACCATGGTCTTCAAGCCGCTCGAGCCGAGCCAGTTCTTCCCGTCGGCCCTGACCGCCCAGTTGGGCTACATCGCCTCGCCGACCTGGCTCGACGCCTTGGCGGCCGACCCCACCCTCGAGCAGGAGCCCGTGGGTACCGGTCCGTTTAAGTTCGAGAGCCGCACCGAGGACTCGGTGACCCGGTTCGTGCGCAACGACGCCTGGTGGGGTGCCGCCCTCATGGGTCCGGTGTACCTCGACGCGATCGAGTTCTACCCGGTCCCCGACCCGGACTCCCGCACCGAGTTGTTGTTGAACGGTGACCTCGACGTCATCCACACCACCGACACCAACCAGTTCCAGACCTATCGCGACGATTCCTCGCTCACGCTCGAGATCACCGACAACGGCGAGGAATACTTCTTGATGATCAACACGGCCAAGGCGCCCTTCGACGACGTGCGGGTCCGCCAGGCCCTCGCGTTGGCCACCGACCGCCAGGGCTACTTCGACTTGTTCAACGCCGGCGAGGGCCGACTGGCCGATCAGATGTTCACCCCGGACAGCCCGTACTACAACCCCGACGTCGTGCAGGAAGGCAACGATCCCGAGGGGGCGGCGGCGCTCGTCGCCGAGTACTGCGGCGAGAACCCGACCGCCGAGGACGGCACGGCGCTGTGCGACGGCGGCAAGGTCAACATGGAGTACCAGTGGTCCGGCCCCTCGGTCCTGGCCACCCGTATCGCCGACTTCTACAACGAGAACTGGAAGGACCTGTTCAACGTCAAGTTCGACGAGAAGTCGCAGGCCGACCACATCCAGGAAGCCGCTCTCGGCATTTACAACGTCGTCGGCTGGCGTCAGTTCGGTGCCGAGAACCCCGGCGACGACCGGGTCTGGTTGGAATGCCGGAACGTCGGTGGTATCTCGCTGAACTGGCCGCGTTACTGCTCGGAGGAGCGCGACGCGCTCATCAAGCAGATCGCCAATCCGGCCAGCCCGGACGAGCGCGTCGGCCTCCTGCAACAGCTGGTGCAGAACATGCACGATTCGTACGCCTACATCTTCATGACCCACTCGTCGTGGGCCGTGGTGAACAGCGACAAGGTGCACGGAATGTGCGACCGGGTGTCACCGGCGGGAGATCCGCTCCCGTGCTCGACCAACGGCCGGATGTACTTCCAGTCGACCTGGCTGAGCTGACCACGGTCTTCCCTAACCGGATTCCACACTCCGCATGAGGTACTACGTTCAAAGGGTCGCCCTGGCCGTTCTTCTGCTCCTCGCGGTGAGCATGCTCACCTTCGGGGCGTTGAACGTGCTGGGCGACCCTTTGTTCAACATCCTCGGGCCGGTCGCGGGCGACGTCAACAATCCCGACAGCATCAAGATGATCGAGGTCGCCAAGCGCGAGTTCAGCCTCGATCGTCCGCTGCCGGTGCGCTACGCGATCTGGCTCGGGGACTTCGTGCGGGGTGACTTCGGCGTCACGTTCAGTTCCACCGGACAACCGCCGGTCTCCGGCGTCTTCAGCGAACGCCTCCCGCGCACCGTCACCCTGGTGGCCTTGGCGCAGATGTTCGCCATCTTCGTCTCCATCCCGTGGGCCCTCATCACGGCCTCGCGGGCCGGTCGGGTCGCCGACCGCATCTCCACGCTCAACGCGTTTTTCCTCGTCGCCATGCCCAACTTCGCCCTGGCGGTCATCTTGAAGTACGTCTTCAGTATCCGCCTCGGATGGATGCCACTGACGTTCGTGGCCGACGATCCCTGGCGCAGTCGACTGTTCCAGATGGTCCTGCCCGCGCTCACCATCGGACTACCGGTCGCCGCTGTATATCAACGACTCCTGCGCACCGACATCATCACCACTCTGCAGCAGGACTTCATCCTTCTCGCCCGCACCAAGGGTCTGTCCCGCACCCGCATCCTGCTGGTGCACGCACTGCGTCCGTCGTTGTTCTCGTTCATCACGGTGGTGGGCCTCAACACCGGGGCTCTCATCGGCGGATCGATCGTCTCGGAGACCGTGTTCCGCATCCCGGGCATCGGGTCGACCCTCGTCGAGTCCGTCCTGCGCAACGACTTCCCGGTCGTGCTGGCCATCGTCATGATCGTGGCCTCGTCGTTCGTCGTGATCAACCTGCTCGTGGACTTCGCCTACACACTGATCGACCCGAGGGTGCGCCGATGACCGCCGAGAACAATTCCGCTGGCGACGAGGTCGCGGTCGCGCGCAAGAAACTGGGTTTCGGTTTCTGGCTGTGCGTGACCTGGCTGGCCCTCATGGTCTTCATCGCCCTGTTCACGCCACTGCTCCCCCTCAAGAGTCCGACCACCAACTTCGTCGACGCCTCGCAGGGTCGCCCGCCCTACGCCCCGTCCTGGAAGCACTGGTTCGGTACCGACAAGGACGCCCGTGACGTCTTCGCCCGAACCCTGCACGGCGCACGCATCTCGTTGACCGTCGGATTCTCCGCCATCACCGCCGGGTTCCTGATCGGTGGCACCATCGGTGTCCTCTCCGGTTACTTCCGGGGCTGGATCGACCGTGTGAGTTCCTTCGTCTTCGTGGTGCTGTTGTCGTTCCCCTCACTCGTGCTGGCGATCCTGTTGACCTCGCTCATCGAACGCAGCCTGCTCACGGTGTCACTCGTGTTGGGTCTGCTCAGCATCGCCCCGGTGGGCCGTCTCGCCCGAGCGGCCACGCTGCAGTACGCCGACCGCGAGTTCGTATTGGCCGCCCGCCAGATCGGAGCCAAGGACCGACGAATCATCGTCAAGGAGATCCTGCCGAACGTGGCGATCCCCATGTCGTCGCTGGCTCTGCTCGGAATGGCGGTCGCCGTCGTCGCCGAGGGAGGTCTGGCGTTCCTCGGGCTGTCGGTCGAAAAGGGCATCACGTGGGGCGGCCTCATCCAACTCGGATCCGACGCCTCCAAGACCCTCGAGAAGGCACCCTGGATCTCGTTCTTCCCGATCATGATGCTCTTCCTCACGGTGCTCTCGCTGAACTTCGCCGGCGATCGACTGCGCACCTACTTCGACGTCAAGGAGATGACGCTGTGAGCACGAACGATCGCAACGAGGTCGAGCCGCTCATCGAGACCGTCGACCTCCGGACGCACTTCCGCACGCCACGCGGCATCGCCCGTGCGGTCGACGGGATCTCCATCCAGATTCGCCGCGGACAGTCCCTCGGTGTGGTGGGCTAATCCGGTTCGGGCAAGACGGTGCTTTCGCGTTCGATGATGGGGTTGCTGCCCCGCAACGGCGTGATCCGCGAGGGTTCCGTGCGCTACGGCGGCAAGGAGATCGGCGGCCGGTCCCCCAAGGAGATGCGCGAAGTCTGGGGTCGCGAGATGGCCATGATCTTCCAGGATCCGATGACGTCGCTCAACCCGGTGATGAAGGTCGGCAAACAGGTGACCGAGTCGTTGCGTCTGCCTCGCGGCATGTCGTCGTCCGAGGCCCTGGCGGGCGCCGAGACGATCTTCCGCGACGTCCGGATCCCCGAGCCCACCCGTCGGCTCGATCAATATCCTCACGAACTGTCGGGCGGCATGCGCCAGCGCGTGATGATCGCGATCGCCCTCGCCTGCGGGCCGAACATGCTGTTCGCCGACGAACCCACGACCGCCCTCGACGTCACGGTGCAGGCCCAGATCCTCGAACTCCTGAGCGAACAGATTCGTGATCGCAACATGTCGATGCTGCTCGTCACCCACAACCTCGGCGTCGTCGCCGGATACACCGACGAGATCGCGGTCATGTACGGCGGCAAGGTGGTCGAGCGCGCCCCCACCAAGACCCTGTTCAGCAAGGTGAAGATGCCCTACACCGAGGCGCTGCTGCAGAGCATCCCCCGCCTCGACCAACCGAGTCACTCCCGACTGGCCATGATCCCGGGCCGACCGCCCGATCTCGTGAACCCACCCGAGGGGTGTCGGTTCGCTCCGCGTTGCGCCTACGCCCGCGACCGCTGTCGCACCGAGGAGCCGCCCTTAGTGGCCGCCGAATCCCCCGACCACACCTTCGCGTGCCACTTCCCGGTCGGGTCACCCGAGTATCACGAACGCAAGGTCGAGTTGTCACGTTCGACGGCGGGAGCACGCTGATGGCCGGCACCGGAAAAGCCCACCTGCGCCCGGCCGAGGACGCTCTGCTGCGCGTCGAGGATCTGGTCGTCGAGTTCGCCATCGGTCGCACCGGACTCAAGGTGAACGCCGTGTCGGGTATCTCGTTCGACGTCCTGCCCGGCGAGACCCTCGGCATCGTCGGTGAATCCGGTTGCGGAAAGAGCACCACCGGGCGCGCCATCATGCAACTCCCCCGCGCCACCTCGGGCAGCGTCGTCTTCGACGGTCGCGAGCTCACCACGCTCGAGGGTGAGGAGCTGCGTGCGGTCCGCACGAAGATGCAGATGATCTTCCAGGACCCCATTTCGTCGCTCAACCCGCGGCGCAAGGTGCGCGACATCGTGATGGAGCCGCTCGGCATTTGGAACCGTGGCGACAAGGAGCAACAGGGAGCCACGGTCGACAAGGTGCTCGAAGAAGTGGGCATCGACCCCAAGCGGGCCGCCGAGAGTCTGCCCCACCAGTTCTCGGGCGGTCAGTGCCAACGCATCTCCATCGCGCGATCACTCGTGCTCGAACCCCGGCTCATCATCTGCGACGAACCGGTGTCGGCGCTCGACGTCAGCGTGCAGGCCCAGGTCATCAACCTGCTCGAGGACCTGAAGAAGGCGCAGGGGCTGACGCTGATATTAATCGCCCACTACCTCGCGGTGGTAAATAACATCAGCGACCGGGTGGCGGTCATGTACCTCGGGAAGTTGTGCGAGATCGGACCGAGTGAAGGTCTCTACGCCCGACCGGCCCACCCCTACACCAACGTCCTGCTCGACTCGATTCCGGTGCCCGACCCGACCGTCGCGGCACGCAAGGTCAGCGTCGACGGCGAACCGCCCTCTCCCGTGAACCCTCCCGCGGGTTGCCGCTTCAACCCTCGCTGTCCGTCGGCCAGCGATCGGTGTCGTACCGAGGAGCCGACCCTGCGCGAACTGGAGCCCGGACACTTCGTGGCCTGTCATCATCCGCTCTTCGGTGGCGACGCACCCGTGAGCGTCCGTACCGCCTGACTCAGCGGTTGCGGTATTCCGGCGGACGCTTCTCGAGGAAGGCCCGCATCGACTCGCGCGCGTCGTCGGTGTGGCTCGCCATGATCTGTTGACGGTTCTCGAGATCGATCGCCGACTGCATCGCCGGGATCTCGAGCGCGGTCCACATCGCCTCCTTGGTGAGTGCGACGCCGAAAGGGGTGTTCGCCAGCACGAGCTCGGCCTTGGCGAGAGCGGCGGCTTCGAGTTCCGCCGGCTCGTGCAGTTCGACCACCAACCCGATGCGCAACGCCTCGTGGGCGTCGATCACCCGACCGGTGAGCATCATCTCTTGGGCCCGCGCGACACCGACGATGCGCGGCAGGAGCCAACTCGTCCCGATGTCGCAGGCCGAGAAACCGACACGAATGAACGCGACGTTGTATTTCGACGCCGTCGAGCCGAGTCGGATGTCGCTGCCGAGCACGAGCGCGAGTCCCCCACCGGCCGCGGCACCGTTGACCGCGGCGATGATCGGCTGGGGAATCGAGCGCATGCGCGCGATGAGGGTGGCGATGTGCTTCTGCACCGCGAACGCCGTCTGGGTCGGACCGAGGTGTTCGGTGTGAGGCGCCGTCCCGTAACCCGAGAGATCGAGACCGGCGCAGAATCCCCGACCCGCACCGGTGAGGATCACCGCGCGGCACTCCGGATCGATCGCGATCGCGGCCAGTTTGGCGTGAAGATCCTCGACCAACTCGGCCGACATCGCGTTCAGCCGATCGGGGCGATTGAGACGCAGGAGAGTCACTCCCTCACGAGGCTTCTCGAGCACGATGACCGGGGAATTCGACGTCATCGTGCCATTGTGTCAGGAGTCGACCGGCGCGCGCGCCTTCGAGTGTTAGCGTTTCCGCACCCATGAACGAGCCCGCCCTCATCTCCGACGACTCGGTCGAGCGTCAGGTCTGGCACCGCGCACTGAGCACTGCTCTCTACACCTACGTCCTGTCCCGCCTCATGGTGTTCGTGGGGGCCGCGATCGTGGCCGCCGAACTGCGGGCCGACGAGAACAAGGTGCGCTCCCAGATCGTCTTCGGACTCGACGGTCGGGTCGACCCGCACTCGCGCGGCGCCGTGCTCCCCCGCTCCGCCGGTTCCATGATTCTCGACGTGCTCACCTCGTGGGACGGCTTGTGGTACATGCGCATCGTCCGCTTCGGCTACCCGGCGTTCGTCCCCGCGGGAATCACCTACGAGCAGCCCCAGGCACGGGTGGCCTTCTTCCCCGCGTATCCCTACCTCGTGCGATTCGTCGACCGCGTGCTACCCGGTGGTGACACGTTCGCGGCCTTGTTCGTCAATGCGGTGCTCGGTGCCGCCTTCATCGTGCTCGTCGGTTTGCTCACCCGGGCCTGGTTCGGGGCCCACCACTGTCGGACCGCGATGGTGTTGTGCGCCGTGTTCCCCGGCAGTTTCGTGTTGTCGTTCGCCTACTCCGAGGCCCTCCTCATCACGCTGGCCGCCGCCTGCCTCTACGCGCTCCCTCGCGAGCGCTGGCTGTTGGCCGGCCTGCTCGCCGCGGTGGCCAGTGCGACCCGCCCGAACGGTGTCGCCGTGGTGGCGGCCTGCGTGATGGCCGCCTTGTTGGCCCTGCGTCGGGACCGAAACGCGCGGCCCGTGATCGCCGCCCTGCTCGCTCCCGTCGGATTCATCGGTTACCAACTCTGGATCGACGCCCACACCGACGAGAGCCGGGTGTGGTTCCGGGTGCAAGGCGAGGCCTGGAAGGAGGGCGCGAGTTTCGGTCTGACGGCGATTCGTCGCACGCTCGAAACCTTCACGCAGCCGCTCACGTCCCCGACCGACATGGTGACCGCCGCGTCGTTCCTGTGCACCCTGCTCGTCGTCTGGATCGCCTGGCGGCGGCACCGATTGCCGGCCACGGCCGCCGCCTACTCGGCGGTGGTCGTCATCTTGATGCTCCTACCCGCCACGGTGACCGCGCGACCGCGGTTCATCTACACCGCGTTCCCGCTCTTCATCGCGGCCGCGGTGTGGCTCGACGATCCGCGCCGACGCGAGTGGTGGCCCTACGTGGTGGGCGTGTGTCTGTCCGGCCTCGTCACGATCACCGCGCTCTACGGCGCCTACGGGGCCGTGCCCTGATGGAGTGGATGCGTCGACGACTGCATCTCGGGCTGGCGCTGATCGCGTACCTGCCCGCGTTGTTGACGGCGCGCGGCAAGGTACCCGGCGACACCAAGCTCTACCTCTACCTCGACCCCTGGCGATTGATGTCCGACGCCGCCTACAGCTGGGATGCCCGGCAGTTCGGTGGTTGGGTCCCCCATCAGAACGTCGGCTACTTGTGGCCGACCGGACCGTGGTTCGGTGTCTTCGATCTGTTGCGGGTGCCCGACTGGGTCGCCCACCGATTGTGGATCGGCACGTTGTTGTTCGTGGCCGGTGCCGGAGTCGTGCACCTCGGTCGACGTCTCGGCCTGTCGACCGAGACGATCATCGTGGCGGCCGTGGCCTACGAACTCAGTCCGTACGTCCTTCCCTACGTGTCGCGCACGTCGGCCCTGCTCCTGCCGTGGGCCCTTCTCGGCTGGATCGTGGCGACATCGCTCGATTTCGTGCGCGAACCGCGCCTCGGTCGACTGGCCGTGTTCGCGTTGTTGATCGCCTCGAGTGGCGGCCTCAACGCCACCGCGTTGTTGATGATCGCCCCGGCACCGATCGCGATCGTCATCGATCACGTCTGGCGCCGTGAGATCCGCTGGTCGGCGGCGATCGCGCGGGCGGCACTGTTGGGCGCGACGACGGTGCTCGCCAGCCTCTGGTGGATCGTCGGGCTCGTCATTCAGGGACGCCACGGTTCGGCGGTGCTCTCCTACACCGAGGCCCTTCCCTCCACGGCGGCCACCTCCACCGCGGCCGAGGTCTTGCGGGGGCTCGGGTACTGGTTGTTCTACGACCGCAACGACGTGGTCGCGCTCACCTCGGCGTCCACCGCGCACCTCACCAACCCGCTGGTGCTGGTGATCGGTGCCGCCATCGCCGTCGGAGGACTCGTCGGCTTGACCCGACTCCACGTGCGGGTGCGTCGCCCGCTGTCGCTGATGCTGCTCGCCGGCGTCATCTTGTCGGTCGGAGCGTTCCCCTATTCGTCGCCGACTCCGTTCTGGCGCCTCCTCGTCGATCGGCCCCAGAGTGCCATCAGCCTCGCGTTGCGTTCCTCGACGCGCGCGGCCCCCCTCGTCGTGTTGGCACTCGCGTTCGGACTCGGACATCTCGTGCGTTCGCTCGTGCGCCGCTTCGACCGACCCGTTCTGGTTCCCGTCGTGTTGTTGCTCATCGCGGCGAACCAACCGGCGCTCTTCACCGGTCGAATCGTCGACCCCGCTCTGGTGCGCCCGGAGGCGCTGCCCACCGCCTGGACCGACGCCGCGCGCTTCCTCGACGAACGGTACGAGAACGGCCACACCGGCGCGGTCCTGATGCTGCCGGGCATCGAATCGGCGGCGTTTCGCTGGGGCTACCCCGTCGATCCGATCCTGCCCGGATCGACCGTGAAACCGATGCTCGATCGTGACTGGATCCCGCAAGGAAATGCGGCTCTGATGGACCTGCTCTACGCCCTCGACGACCGATTCCAGGACGGCACGGCCGATCCGAGCGAGATCGCGCCCATCGCCCGTTTGCTCGGCGCCGACACGGTGATGGTCGTGAACTCGTATCAGTACGAGCGATTCGGTCTGCCGCAACCCGAACGCTCGGTCGACGTGATCGCGAACGCCCCTGGTCTCGAGCACCTCGTCGACTTCGGTGAACCAAACGAGAACGTCGGTCCGTCGACCGTCGTCGCTTCCCGACCCCTGCCCGAGATCAGTCTCTATGCCGTGGATTCATCCCCCACAGGGATGCGCGTCGAGAAGTCCCCGGTCGTGGTGTCCGGAGACGGCACCGGCCTCGTCGACGCCGCCGCCGCCGGGGTCATCGACGGTCGCACCGTGGTGCTGACGTCGGCCGCGTTCTCCGACGCGACGAGTCCGACCCTCGTGGAAACCCTGGATGCGGCAAACGAACTCGTCGTCACCGACGGCAATCGGCGTCGGGCCCACCATTGGCGTGGCTCACAGGACGTGTGGGGCGCGACCGAGGGCGATCGACCGACGCTCGACGTTCCCGACGTCTTCGACAACCGATTGCCGGTCTTCCCCGGCGCCACCGACGACACCCGCACGCGCATCGCCTACGAGCGATCGTGGACCGCGACCGCGACCGCGTACGGTGCCCCGCTGTCGTACTTCCCCGAGTACCGCCCCACGATGGCGACCGACGGCGACCCCGCGACGGCGTGGCTCGTCGGATGGGGGCAGGACCCCGTCGGCAACATTCTGACGATCCACGTGCGCGATGCCCTCGATCACCTCGAACTCGTCCCCGCGACCGAGCGTCCGGTGACCGCGTTCTCGATCAGCGTCGACGGTGGCCCGTGGCGGTCGAGCGACGTCGTCGAGGGTCGCGTCGACATCGACATCGCCGAGCGCGACGTGCGTCTGCGCATCGACGCCGTCGCCGCCGGACCGAGTGACGCTCCGAGTGGATGGGCCGAGGTTCTGCCGGCCGAGTCGCGCGCTCCCGAATGGGTGCGGGTTCCGAGCGATGCGACCTCGGTGGTCGGCCCCGACACCCCGGTGTCCTACGTCTTCGCGCGCCTCGTCCCCGACCCCCTCGACGAGCGACGTCGCGACCCCGAGACCGCGATCCGACGTGATTTCGACGTGGCTCCCACCGAGTCGGTCCCCGTGACCGGCCGCCTCGGCCCGAACCGGCGAGAAACGCTCGCGCCGGGGTCGTCGAGTTGTCGTGACGACCTTCTCGCGGTCGACGGCGAACCGGTCGCGGTGCGGGTCGACGAAGACGGACTCCTCGCGGCCTGCGAATCGTTGGTTCTCGGAGCCGGCAATCACCTGCTGTGGTCCTCCGTCGACGGCGTCACGTTGCGATCCGAGCGCGCGTCGCGACCCGACCCGTCGACCACCGTCACCGAGGTGCGCTCACGTACGACGCGGTCGTCCACCTGGCCGGCCTGCTCGCTCTGCTGGGTCGAGGGAGTCGACGGCGCCAACGACGGATGGTCCGGATCGGTGGACGGCCGTTCGGTCGGTGCGCCCTCGGCGAGCGGTGCGGGCCGCGCTCTGTGGACCTACTCGGCTCCGACCGAGGTGGTGTTCACCGCCACCTGGTCCCCCCAACGACTCATGTGGTGGGGTATCGGCGTCTCGCTCGCGGTCGCGCTCGGGGCTCTCGTCGTGCTGGCGGTGGGGCCGTGGCGCCGTCGGCCGATCGGCCGGGGGTCGGTCGCCCGTCCCGCACGCGCCTCGTCGCGTCGCACCGTCGTCGCCGGCACGTTCGTGGTGATCGCCCTGTTCGTGCATCCGCTCACCGCGGTGATCGCGGCAAGCGTGGTGGCGGTGACGCGACGCCGATGGCTCGAACGCGCTCTGGTGGCCGTCGTCGCGCTCGGGTTCGCCTACGTGGTCGTTCAACAGGTGCGTTACGGCACCCCGGCCGGCTTCGGCTGGCCCGGTGTCTACGCCAAGGTGCACGGCGCGATGTTCGCCGCCACCGTGACCCTCGGCCTGCTGGGGTGTTTCGGCGACGACGAGCACGTCGACTCCGGGGGTGTCGACAGCCCCGACGCCGGTGCGCCCAGTAGGATTCCCCACTCGTGAACCTCGATCCACGCCCGTGCCTGAGCGTCGTCGTCCCGTGCTACAACGAAGAGGCGACGATCGAGAGCCTGCTCGATCAGGTGCTGGCCTCACCGTGGGTCGCCGAGGTCATCGT
>JBJTFY010000125.1:0-3805 GCA_046093625.1 Actinomycetota bacterium | reverse complement strand
ATCGTCGCCGACTCCGCGAGAGCATCGTGCGCCCGGCTTGGCTCGACGCCGGACGAGCGCCGTCGCTCAACACCACGATCGGTGTCGTCGCCACCGACGCGCCGCTCTCCAAGTCGGAGTGCACCAAGTTGGCCGCCGTCGCCCACGACGGCATCGCCCGGGCTGTACGTCCGAGTCATCTCCTGACCGACGGCGACACCGTCTTCGCGCTCTCCCTACCGCCCGAACACCGGGCCGCCGAGACCGTCGAGGGGTCGCTGTCCTCGGGGGCCGCCGGACGGCTGAACCCGTTGCTCGCCGCGGCGGCCGAGGCCTTCGCGATCGCCTGCGCCCGAGCGGTGGTGTGCGCCGAGTCGACGGGTGGCGCTCCCGCGTACCGAGACCTCTGCCCCAGCGCCTTTCGCTGAGGGACGCAAATCACAACCGGAGCACCCTCCGACGGTGTCGTGTCGCTCCCTCGTCGCTAGTTTGCCACTGCTCGCGTCCCCCCGAGAGGTCCCCGATGAACGATCGCAAGAAGGTCACCGTCCCCGATCTGGCGCGTTGGCGCGAGAGCGGTCGGCGCATCTCGATGATCACCGCGTACGACGCCATGTTCGCGCGCATCGCCGACGAGGCCGGCGTCGACATGATCCTGGTCGGCGACTCCGTCGGCATGGTCGTGCAGGGTCACCGCAACACGATCCCGGTGGAACTCTCCGACATGGCGTACCACACCCGCAACGTCGCGCGCGCCCACACGAAGGCACTCGTCGTCGGCGACCTCCCGTTCGGCTCGTACCAGGTGGGCCCGCAGCAAGCGGTCGAGTCGTCGATCGTGCTCACCAAGGCCGGGGCGGAGTGCGTGAAGCTCGAAGGAGGCGTTCACGTCGCCGATTCCATCGCCGCCATCGCCCGTGTCGACATTCCGGTGATCGGCCACATCGGCCTGACACCGCAGAGTTTCCACCGCATGGGCGGTCATCGCGTGCAGGGTCGTACGGACGGTTACGAGGCCGGCAGCCGACAGCGTCTGCTCGAGGACGCCTACGCCGTCGAACAAGCCGGCGCGTGCGCGCTCGTGGTGGAGGGCGTTCCGATGGATCTCGCCGCCGAGATCACGATGAAGGTCTCGATCCCCACCATCGGCATCGGCGCCGGGAACAAGTGCGACGGTCAAGTCCTGGTGCTCCACGACGTACTCGGGCTCAGCGAGTCCAACCTCCGCTTCGTCAAGCGATACGCCGAACTGCGCACGGCATCGGTCGACGCCATCCGTGACTACGTCGCCGAGGTCGCAAGCGGTAGTTGGCCCGACGCCGATCACTCCTTCATCTGACCTTGCTCACGTTGCACACCGTCGCCGAGATGCGCGAAGCGTCGCGGGTCGCCCGCTCGAACGGGCATCGGATCGGTTTCGTACCGACGATGGGGGCCCTACACGCCGGTCACGCCGCCCTGATCGATCGGGCCCGTGGCGACTGCGGGTTCGTCGTCGTCAGCGTCTTCGTCAACCCGACCCAGTTCGACCGGGCCGACGATCTGGCGGCCTACCCCCGCACCCTCGACACCGACGTCGCCTTGTGCGCCGCGCGCGGCGCCGACGTGGTGTTCGCCCCGTCGGCGAGTGAGATGTACCCCGACGGACCACGGTCCTCGCTGCGCGCCGGCGACGTCGGAGAGGTGCTCGAGGGAGCATCGCGCTCCGGCCACTTCGACGGGGTGGCGACGATCGTGGCTCGGCTCCTCGGTGCCGTCGAGCCCGACGTGGCGTACTTCGGACGCAAGGACTACCAACAAACTCTCGTCGTGCGCCGCATGGTCTCGTCAGAAGGCATACCCGTGATCGTCGAGGTGCTGCCCACGGTTCGCGATGACGACGGTTTGGCGCTGTCGAGCCGCAACGCGCGACTGTCGATCCGCGACCGTGAGAGGGCGCTGGCAATACCCCGCGGGCTGACCGCGGCCACTCGACTCTTCGACACCGGGGTCGTCGATCCCGACGCCATCGTCGGGGCGGTCCGCGACGAACTGTCGCGCGCCGACATCGCGATCGACTACGTCGTCGTCGCTGATCCCGACTCGCTCGACCCCCTCGAATCGTGTCGAGCCGGCGCTGTGGTGCTGCTGGCGGCCGAGGTCGGCGGCGTGCGTCTCATCGACAACGTTATTCTCGGGTGATGAGCGACGCGATCCCGCACGGTTGCCTCTGGGACGCGGTCGAAAACGATCGGGCCCGCGTCACGGCTCCCGACGCTGTGGACGGCTCGTCCGACGTGATCGTGGTCGGTGCCGGCTTCACCGGTCTGTGGACCGCCTTGTATCTCGTCGAAGCCGACCCTCGTCTGCGCGTCCGGGTCGTCGAGCGACACCACATCGGATTCGGGGCCAGTGGACGCAACGGTGGATGGAGTTCGGCTCTGCTCCCGATGTCGGTGGGGACGCTCGTCGCGCGACATGGAGTGGGCGTGGCCCGCGCGTCGGTGGCATCGATGAACTCGGCGGTGGCCGAGATCCGCTCACGCGCGGTCGATCTCGGTGTCGGCGAGTACGTCGCACCGGGAGGCTGGTTGCAACTCGCCCACGGCGACGTCCAACTCGAGCGGCTGCGCGAACAGCACCGCCTCGCCGAGACGTACGACGTGCCCGAGGCGCTCGGCACCCTGCTCGACCGTGACGCCGCGTACGAGATGGTGGGATCCGAGCAAAGTCGTGGTGGGCTGTTCACCCCTCATTGCTCGGCGGTCGATCCCGGTCGGCTCGTGCGGGCGTTGGGCGCCGAGGTCCGACGCCGTGGTGTCGAGATTCTCGAGGGGGTGGAAGTGGTGTTGATCGAGCCGGGACGGGTGGTCACGGATCGCGGCACCCTGACCGCCCCGGTGGTGTTGCGGGCCACCGAGGCCTTCACCTCCACCCTGCGAGGAATGCGGCGGCGGGTGGTGCCGCTGTACTCGATGATGGTGGCGACCGAACCCCTACCGACCGAGGTCGTCGATCGCCTGATCGCCCCGTCGCGGCCGACTTTCAACGACACCCGACACATGATCATCTACGGACAACGAACCCGTGACGATCGCATCGCCTTCGGTGGGCGCGGTGCGCCGTATCACCTCGGATCGCGTATCCACGACACGTTCGACCACGATCAGCGGGTGGCGGCGATGTTGGTGGAGACGTTGCGCGAAATGTTCCCGGCCTTGCGGGCGCACCGGTTCACGCACCACTGGGGAGGACCACTCGCGGCCCCGCGAGATTGGCACTGCTCGGTCACGTTCGACCGTACGACCGGCCTCGGTGCGGCCGGCGGTTACGTCGGTGACGGCGTCACCACCGCGAACCTGGCCGGACGAACCCTGTGCGACCTCGTGCTCGGGCTCGACACCGAACGCACCCGACTTCCGTGGGTCGGACACCGATCGCGTTCCTGGGAGCCCGAGCCGTTGCGCTGGCTCGCGATCAACTCGCTCACCCGACTGGCCTCATTGGCCGACTCCCGCGAGTCGCGGACCGGACGACGGGCTCGGACCTTGGAACTCCTGCTCGCACGAGTGCTCGGGTCGTAGACCCTTCGCATCGGTCTCGGACCGTGTCGCTTCAGCGGCGTTGATCCGACCGCGGCGTGTGGGCGCGGTAGCGCACGGTGTGGACCCCGTCACCCGACAGGATCGACCCTCGGGCGAACAAGCGCCCCGACTGCCAGTTGGACAGGCCGAGCTCCGGTCGTCGCAGCGCGTACTGCCCGTCGACCCACCGCGTGAACCCGTCGCCGACGAACGGCGCGTCACAACCCCGATAGATCACCTCGGCCGTCTCGGGCGAACCGACC
>JBJTFY010000124.1:0-2942 GCA_046093625.1 Actinomycetota bacterium | reverse complement strand
CGACGATCCGTACTCGGCGATGAGACCGCGACGACTGAACGACGTGGTCAACTTGATGCCGCTGGCCGCGAATCGCAGATCACAGAAGACGGCCAACACGAAGCCCACGCCCGCGGCGGCCCCGTTCATGGCGGCGATGACGGGCTTGGGGTACGACAAGAGATCGCTGAACCGACCCGCACCGGTGGCCGGACCGGCTCCACCGGCGGGATTCGCGCGGATCTGATTGAGGGCATCCATGTCGGCGCCCGGACAGAAACCCTTGCCCGCACCGGTGATCACGACCACCCGCACCTCGGGGTTCGCGCGACATTCCGCGAGGCGTTCGAAGAAACGCTTGGACATCGCCGCACTCCAGGCGTTCATGCGATCGGGGTTGTTGAGCGTGATCACGCCCACACCGGTGTCGGTGACCGAGGCGAGAACGAGGTCAGGGTTGTTCGTCATCGACCGGACGATAATTCACGCGCGCCCGACGCGCCTCAACGACGAGGTACACGACTCCACCGACCACGAGCACGATGGCCATCCACTGGTTCAGCCGCAGACCCCCACCCTCCGTGGCCGGGTCGATGCGCAGACCCTCGACCCAGAAACGACCGAGGCCGTACCCGATGACGTATCCGGCCAGCAGTCGACCGGGTCGAACGTTCATCATGCGCCGACCGACGAGGATCAACACCACCGTCAGCGCGAGGTTCCACAGCGATTCGTAGAGGAACGTCGGGTGGAAGAGCGTGCCCGGCGCGTAGCCGGCGGCGACCACCTTGTCGGCGTCGATCTCCAGTCCCCACGGCAATCCCGTCGGGCGTCCGAACAACTCCTGATTGAACCAGTTGCCCCACCGGCCGACCGCTTGGGCCAACGGCAAGGCCGGAGCGACGGCCCACAACGTCGGTCCCAACGGCAGGCCACGGCGACGCACGTACCAGACGCCCACGATCACCCCGAGCAGGATGCCACCCGGGATACCGAGCCCGCCCTTCCAGATCTTGACGATGTCGGCGGGTCGATCGGCGAAGCGGTCCCACTCGGTGGCGACGTGATAGAGACGCGCGCCGATCACCCCGGCGGGCACCGCCCACACGGCGATGTTGCTCGCGTCGTCCGGCGTACCCGCACCGATGCTCGCGAGACGACGGCCCCACAGTCGCACCCCGAGGATCACACCGATGGCGATCATCAGGCCGTAGGCCCGCAATTGCAGCGGACCGATGTGAAGCGCCGCCGAACCGGGGCTGGGCAACGAGGCGAGCAGGCTCACGCCGTGACTTTGTCGGCGAACGCCACCGCGGCTTCGAAGATCAGGTCCTTGTCGAAGTCCTGGGTCGCCACGTGGTAACTGCGGTCGAGCAGGATTCGCTCGACGGGACCGCCCCACTGCGCGGCGAGTTGGTCGCTCGTCGCGGGGTCGACGACATGGTCGTTCTTCGAGGTGATGAGCAGCATCGGCACGGTGCACCGCGGGTACTCGCCGACCATCGGCGTGACGCCGTCCTCGACGAGCGACACCAGTGCGGCCAACGGTGTGTCGGCGTAGCTGCTCTCCTTGACGTCGGGGTCGGCGATGTCGCTGCCGATCCCCGCGAACGTTTCGGTGCCCGCTTCGAGCAGGCCCTTCACCATCTCGATCATCTCGGCCGCTTGGGGCTGACACGCCGGATTGATGCACACGATGCCGGCCACCTCGGGGTGGTCGAGCGCGGTGCGCAAGGTGAGCGACCCACCCATCGACAAACCGGCGACGACGATCGTCTCCACTCGGGCCGCCAGTTGCTGGTAGGCCCGTTCGACCTCGCCCGCCCAATCCGACCACCGCGTGGGAATCATGTCGCTGACGGAGGTGCCGTGACCGGGCAGACGCGGCAGCTCGACGTGATAGCCCGCACCGGCGAAAGCCTCGGCGACGCCGCGCATCGACGACGGGTTACCGGTGAATCCGTGGATGCAGAGGGCACCCACCGTGCGGGTTCCCTCGTGGGACCAGGCCTGCGCGCCGGGGACGACCGGCGCCTTGTCGATGTGAGCGCTCATGCCCCCGTTCTAGCGGATCGGGCGTTATCGCGAAGCCTCGACGGAGGCCCGCGAGTCGCCCACCCCGAACCGTTCGGCGGCGATCCGCACGAAGGCGTCGACGACCGCGGGGTCGAACTGGGTGCCGGCGGCCCGGGCGATGTACCGAACGGCGTCGGGAACCGACCACGCCCGCTTGTAAACCCGCTCGCTCGTGAGGGCGTCGAACACGTCGGCCACCGCGCAGATGCGTCCCGACAGCGGCACGTTGGTGCCACCGAGCGCGCGGGGATACCCCGTGCCGTCCCAACGCTCATGGTGGTTGAGGGCGACCTCCTCGGCCTGTCGCACGAGCGGACTGTTGCTCCCCGACAGGATGCGCGCGCCCACCGTGGTGTGGGTCTTCATCACCTCGAACTCGGCCGGGGTGAGCGGCCCGGGCTTCAGCAGGATGGCATCGGGGATCGCCACCTTGCCGATGTCGTGCAGACGCGCGGCGAGTCGCAGGCGTTCGGCCCACGCGGGTTCCTGACCGAGCAGGTGCGCGATGTCGGCGCACATGTCACCGACGCGAACGGTGTGCTCGCCGGTGTCGGTGTCGCGGAACTCGCCGAGGATCGCGAGTCGCTCGAGGGCCTCGAGTTGGAACGACTCGAGTTCGGTGGTACGGCCCTCCACCAAACCCTCCAGTTCCGAGGTACGCAGCCGGAGGATCTCGGCCTGCTGACGGGCCTCCTCGGCCTCGTGAGCCACTTGCAACGTTCGGATACGAATGTCGGTGCCCTCGTTGAAGATCTGTTGGTTCACCTCGACCGCGCGCTCGAACTGGCCGAGGCCATCGACGCCAAGCCGATCGCGCTCGTGGCTCACGGGTTGTCGGCCGATTGCCACAAGTCGCTCGGGCAGTTCGTGGAGGCGGTCCATCACCT
>JBJTFY010000123.1:0-5176 GCA_046093625.1 Actinomycetota bacterium | reverse complement strand
TCGGCTGCTGAGCACACGATCGCGTTGCTGCTCGCGATGGCGCGCAACGTGCCGCAGGCGCACGCCGCATTGAAGGCGGGTCGTGGGGAGCGCCGCCAGTGGGAGGGAGTCGTACTATCGGACAAGACCCTCGGAATCGTCGGGTTGGGCCGGATCGGCAAACTCGTCGCGCAGCGCGCGCTCGCCTTCGGCATGCGACTGGTGGCCTACGACCCGTTCGTGGCGGCCGAGCGCGCCCGGCAGATGAGCGTCGAGATGATGTCGCTCGACGACTTGATGGCCCAGAGCGATTTCATCACGGTCCACTTGCCCAAGACCAAGGAGACCAAGGGCATCATCGGCGCCGAGATGTTGGGTCGTGCCAAACCCGATCTGCGGGTGATCAACGTGGCGCGCGGTGGCATCGTCGACGAGGCCGCTCTGGCCGACGCGGTTCGGTCGGGCCGCATCGCCGGAGCGGCGCTCGACGTGTTCGACGTCGAACCGTGCACCGACAGCCCGCTGTTCGCCCTCGACAACGTCGTCGTCACCCCCCACCTGGGTGCCAGCACGCGCGAGGCCCAGGACAAGGCCGGTGACACCATCGCCGACATGGTGAAGTTGGCGCTGGCGGGCGATTTCGTGCCGTTCGCGGTCAACGTGTCGGCGGCCGAGGCGAACGAGACGTTGCGTCCCTACCTTCCCTTGGCCGAGCGACTGGGTCGACTCTTCGCATCGCTGGTCGGAGGGCCGCCGCGGCAACTCGAGGTCATCGCCGAGGGCGAGATCGGCCAGTACGACAATCGCATCCTCACGTTGAGTGCGTTGAAGGGTTTCTTCGGCGCGTTCAGCGAGGAGCCGGTTTCGTACGTGAACGCCCCGCAGTTGGCCAAGAACGCCGGCGTCGAGGTGCGCGAGACGTCCGTGCGCGATTCGCACAACTTCGTCAATTTGGTGACGCTGCGTTCCGAGGAGCACAGCATCGCCGCGACCTTGATCGGACGGCACGGCGAGGCCCGTTTGGTGATGATCGAGGACCATGCGACCGACGTTCCGCCGGCCGACAACATGCTGGTGGTGCGCAACGACGACCGTCCCGGTGTGATCGGCTTGGTCGGAACACTGCTGGGCAACGCCGGTGTCAACATCAACGACATGGACGTGGGTCGTGCCGCGGTGGCCGGTTCGGCCCTGATGGTGATCGCCCCGTCGGGATCGGTTCCGGCCGAGGTGCTGCAACAGTTGCGTGACGCCCCGGGCATCACGAGTGTGCACGCCCTGTCGGCGTGACCTCAGCCGACCGAACGGATCTGGTCGCGCGTTGCCTCGGCGACCGCTCGGGCCGCCGAGGCCCAGTCGTCGCCCTTCGACGCGTAAAGGATCGCGCGTGACGAATTGATCATCATCCCGAGCCCTCGCGCGTCGCGGCCCGCTCGCACCGTGGCCTCCACGTCGCCACCCTGAGCCCCGATCCCGGGCACCAACAACGGCAGATCACCCACGATGGCGCGTACCCGCGCCAGTTCGGTCGGGTAGGTGGCTCCGACCACGAGGGCGATCTCGCCGAGTGAACTCCAGCGGTCGACGGCCATTCGCGCGACGCGTTCGTAGAGGGGCTCCCCGCCGGTCTCGAGCGATTGCAGGTCGCCGCTACCCGGGTTGGAGGTGCGGCACAACACGATGACGCCCTTCCCCTGATGGGCGAGGAACGGTTCCAGTGAGTCGGTCCCAAGGTAGGGGTTCACCGTCACCGCGTCGGCTTCGTAGCGACGGAACGCCTCGTCGGCGTACTTCTCGGCCGTGGGACCGATGTCGCCGCGCTTGGCGTCGAGGATCAAGACCACACCGGGATGCCGGTCGCGCACGTGTGCGCAGAGACGCTCGAGTTGGTCCTCGGCGCGCATCGCCGCGAAATAGGCGATCTGCGGTTTGAACGCGCACGCGACGTGCGCCGTGGCATCGACGATTCCGGCGCAGAACTCGAAAACGCCGTCGGGATCGGCCGCCAGTGCCGCCGGCATGCGCGCGGGGTCCGGATCGAGCCCGACGCACAACATCGAACCCGAGGCGGCCCATGCGCCTCTCAACTTGTCGTGGAATCCCACGACGAGAACTCAGCCTTCGACCGTGATCGCGGCGGTCGGGCACAGGTCGGCGGCCTGCTCGACCTTCTCGCGCAACTCGTCGCCGGGATTCTCCTGCAGGATGTACAGGTAGCCGTCGCTGCGCACCTCGAAGACCTCCGGGCACACCTGCACGCAGCTGCCGGTCGAGGCACAGACATCGAAATCAACCGAGACCTTCATCACGTTTCCTTCCCACCGTGAGCCGCGCGCCGCGACCCGTCCCCGACGATAGTCCCCGGCGGATCGTGGGCGGTCAGTCCGCGGAGGACTGATGACGTTCGTGGGCCGACAGCACGGCCCGTAGAGCGGCCGTCACCGTGTTCTCGTCGGTGCCCACGCCCCACAGGACGCGCCCCTCGTCGCCGATGGTCTCGACGTACGCGACGGCCTGGGCTTCGGAACCCTTGCCGATCGCGTGTTCGCTGTAGTCGGCCACGTCGAGCGTCGCGCCGAGCCCGGTGCGCATGGCGTTCACGAAGGCGTCGATCGGACCATTGCCGGCACCGGTGATCGTGCGACGGTCGCCGTCGACCACGAGCTGGGCCGTGATCGTCGTGCGTCCGCCGTCGGCCGACTGGCTGCGCATCTCGTGGCTCTCCAGCACGAATCGGGGTTGTTCGGGCAGGTACTCCTCGCGGAACGCCGACCACATGGTGAGCGGGCTGACTTCGGTGCCGAGGTCCTCGGTGAGGTGCTGGATGTTCTTCGAGAACTCGATCTGCAGACGCCGCGGCAGGTCGAAACCGTGCTCGGTCTTCATCACGTAGGCGACTCCGCCCTTGCCACTCTGACTGTTGACGCGGATGACCGCTTCGTAGGTGCGTCCGAGATGCTTGGGGTCGAGCGGCAGGTACGGAACGCCCCAGGTGTCGTACTCGCCGGGGGCACGACCGGCTGCGGCGGCACGGCGATCGATCGACTCGAAGCCCTTCTTGATGGCGTCCTGGTGACTGCCGCTGAACGCGGTGTACACGAGGTCGCCCACGTAGGGATGACGCGGGTGCACGGGCAGGCGGTTGCAGTACTCGGCGGTGCGGCGAAGCGCGTCGATGTCGCTGACGTCGAGTTCGGGGTCGACGCCGTTCACGAACAGGTTCATGGCGAGGTTGATCACGTCGACGTTTCCGGTGCGCTCGCCGTTGCCGAAGAGCGTGCCTTCGACGCGGTCGGCCCCGGCCATCACCCCGAACTCGGCGGCCGCCACGGCACACCCCCGATCGTTGTGCGGATGCAGGCTGACGACGACCGACTCCCGGTTCTTGATGGTGCGGCAGAACCACTCGATCACGTCGCCGTACACGTTGGGGCTGTAGCACTCGACCGTGGCCGGCAGGTTGAGGATCAACGGCTTGTCGGGCGTGGGTCGAATGACGTCCATGACGGCCTCGCACACCTCGATGGCGTACTCCGGCTCGGTGAGGGTGAAGCTCTCGGGCGAGTACTCGTAGCGGATACGCGAGCCCGGAAGGGTGGCTTCCATCTGCAGGCACTTGCGCGCCGCGTTGACCGCGATCTGTTTGATGCCGTCCTTGTCGAGGCCGAACACCACGTCACGCTGCAGAGGGTTGGTCGAGTTGTAGAAGTGCACGATCGCCTGGTCGACACCGCGCAGGGACTCGTAGGTGCGCTCAATCAATTCGTCACGGCTCTGCACCAGAACCTGAATGGTCACGTGGTCCGGGATGAGGTCCTTCTCGATCAGTTGGCGCACGAAATCGAAGTCGGGTTGGGAGGCCGACGGGAATCCGACCTCGATTTCGGTGAACCCGATCTTGCAGAGTTCGTCGAACATGCGGCGCTTGCGCTCGGGGTCCATCGGATCGATGAGCGCCTGGTTGCCGTCGCGCAGGTCGACCGAGCACCACAGCGGGGCCTTGGTGATCACCGTGTTGGGCCAGGTGCGGTCGGGGAGCGAAAGGGGGATGAACGGCGTGTACTTCGAGAAGGGCATGCGTCCGCCCCCGGCGTTGACGAACTGGGACGGGCCCGTGTTCTTGGTGTTCATCTGGACTCCCTTGGTGCTGGTGATGTGGCGGACTTGATCGGGACAAACAAAAAACCCCGGCGCTGGTGCGCACGGGGCTGACGGCGAACGCGATATGGGGCGTTCGCCCTACATAAGAAGGAGGCCGGTCAGGAACGTCACGAGGCTGACGCTACCGACCCGCGTCGGGGCCCCGCAACAGAATCGGGGCGCCAAGGAACCTCACGATGTCCGAGGACGTCGGCAGAGGGGGTCGCTAGTCGACGGGAACGGAATCGAGGCTGGCCAGCTCGGCGTCGAGCAGGGCGGCCTCCACCTCGGCGATCACGGCCTGCCAGTCGTAACCGATTCCCTTGCCGGGGTACGACGTAGTGGGCGACATATTGACCGTGCTGTTGGTCTGCGTGTGGGCAGGGGTCGAGTCGATGCTCATGGTTCGGACCTCCCGGTGAATATGTCGTGGTGGATGTGATGCCGCGTCAAACGGACTGCGGAACCATAACGATCACTGACCCCCCTGTCTACGCAATTCGACCCATTTGCGCCCGGTGTGACAAATGCCACAAACCGGCGGGATTCCCCAGCGTGGCGGGGGTGTTGACTCTCATCAACCGGCGGGAGGTCCGCGGGGGAGACGAGGCAGTCACATGGGCGCGGCAGTCGAGCTGACGCAGGAGAATTTCGAATCCACCATCGAGAACAACGGCATCGTTCTCGTCGACTTCTGGGCGTCCTGGTGTGGCCCCTGTCGGGGCTTCGCCCCGGTGTTCGAAGCGGTGGCCGCAGCCAACCCCGACGTCGTGTTCGGCAAGGTCGACACCGAGGCCCAGCAGGCGCTGGCCGGGTCTTTCGGCATCCAGTCGATCCCCACTCTCATGATCTTCCGCGACCAGGTTCTGCTCTACAACCAGGCCGGGGCCTTGCCCCAGCACGCGCTCGAGGACCTGGTGGGCAAGGCTCGGGCCCTCGACATGGAGGCGGTCAAGGCCGAGATCGCCGCCCAAGAATCGGGCAACTAGTCGCTCGCGATCGGCTTTCGCCGGGTGCCACCGTCGGTGGGTCGCGCGGGTTCGCCTACGGTGATCCC